>JBCBGJ010000330.1:0-3370 GCA_038526925.1 Pseudomonadota bacterium | reverse complement strand
ATCTCGCCGATGGGACCGAGCTGCTCGAGAACACCGAGACGCGCCGCATCCCAAGCATCGACATCAGCATAAAGCCGCGTCAGATCCCATTCAACGGGTTCGCGCTCTGCTTCAGCGCCCGCGTCGGCATGATGGTCCCACATCTGACCCGGCATAGGTTCGGCTGTAGCGATAGGCCCAACCAACGCGACGGCGAGGGCGGCACAAGAAAGTAATTGCTGTTTCATCTGGGAGGCGCTCCTTAACTTTGGACCGCTCTATAACAGCATTCTTATCGGTAAACGGAAAGACCCAAATTTCGCCTTTCAGGAGAACGCCTAGTTCACCAAACCCATTTCATGTCGATACCGGCGACGTAGAAGATCAATCGGCGCAAGCTCACCGCTCTTAGCCTCTTCATAGTGCCAATAGGTCCAACCATTGCACGCCGGGGCTTGCTGAACAAAAGCGCCCATGCGGTGGATAGATCCCGTTGCCTCACCGGTTGTAAGACTACCATCCAAGCGGATGCGGGCATTGAAACGCTTTTTCGGAGACCAAAGACGGTCACCGGGTTTGAGCCATCCATTCTCGATCAAGGCGCCAAACGGTACACGCGGAAGGGACTTCTTACCCTTCTCAATTTCGAGCATATCGCCTTCAATTGGAGTGATGGCTTTTAAGCGGGCGCGAGAGATACGCACATAAGCCGGATCTTGCTCGATTCCAACATAGGCGCGGCCGAGTTTCTTCGCGACGGCAGCTGTTGTCCCCGTCCCTGAAAATGGATCCAGGACCACATCGCCTTGTTTGGACGTCGCGAGCAGAATGCGCTGCAACAGTGCTTCAGGCTTTTGAGTTGGATGGGCCTTTTTGCCATCATCGCCTTTGAGACGCTCGCCACCGGCGCAGATCGGAATCAACCAATCAGACCGCATCTGCTTGTCTTCGTTGAACGCTTTCAGCGCATCATAGTTGAAGGTGACTTTCGACTTTTCCGACTTGCCCGCCCAGATCATGGTCTCATGCGCATTCTGGAAGCGTGTGCCTTTGAAGTTCGGCATAGGGTTCGATTTGCGCCAGATCACATCATTCTGGATCCAGAAACCGGCATCCTGAAGCACGGTGCCGACGCGGAAAATGTTGTGATACGAGCCGATCACCCAGATCGCGCCATCATCTTTGAGCACACGGCGACATTCAGACAGCCATTGATGCGTGAATAGATCATACGCATCAAAACTATCGAATTGGTCCCAGGCATCTGTGACACCATCAACAACCGATTGATCTGGCCGGGTCAGGCCGCCGCCGAGTTGCAGATTATAGGGTGGGTCGGCAAAAACCAGATCAACGGAATTGTCCGGAAGGCGTGACAGAACGTCGACGCATTCGCCCTCAATAATTGTATTTTTGTTGAGCTCCATGCCCGGTACTTCCCATCGTCGAATCAGTTGCGAATCAGAAGCAAACCAAATCACCCGGTTTGGGTTATCGATTCGTTACCAGCCGCAAAACCGATTCGATCTTATTCGTTTCGATATCGAAACTGCATGAATTCGAGCCTGTGGACAAGTCTGTGGAAATTGGAGGTATCCCGATTTCGCTTGCCTTTCGTGACGCACACGTCATCTTCTTTAAATGAGCTCTGCGTCTGATCGTCTTCCGCTTCCGCGGGTGCTTGCCTTTGCTAGTGTTGGAATGCCGCTTTCAGCCATCGGTCTACCGATGGCTGTTTTTGTAGCGCCCATGTATGCCGACCAATTAGGGCTCGGCACGACCATGGTTGGCCTCGTCTTCATGATCTTGAGGTTTTGGGATCTCGGCACGGATCCCGTCATGGGATGGCTCGTCGATACCCGCCCGACCAAGCGCGGCAGGATAAAACACTGGCTGATCGTAAGCGTCCCCGTGCTGATGCTAGGCGCATTCTTCATGTTCATGCCAATGGGAGAAACCGTTTCGCCACCCTATTTGGTGATTTGGTTAATCGTCCTTTGGCTCGGCTTCACGATGCTACAGACACCGCACCAGTCATGGGTGCCGATGATCACGACCGTGTACGATGAACGCTCCAGGCTGTTCATGTGGCGCGAAATCATTTCGACGGTGACCTTACTCGCTTTGCTTATCATTCCGACGCTGCTTGCGATTAATTATGGGTTTGATCGACGTGGCCAGGTTATGGTGATGGGCATTATCTTGATGATCGTGTTGCCGCTAACCGTGTCACTTGCCGTCGCCTTCGTGCCTGATCCGGCCCCGGCTGAAGACGCCCCTAAAATGAAGTTTAGTTGGGACGCGATCAAAGTGGCGTTCAAAGACCCGAATATGGTCCGCATTTTAATGGTCGAGGTTCTTGTCGGCATCGCTATCGCTGGAACGGGCGGCATGTTCCTCTTTGCGGCGCAATGGGGGTTCGGCGTGACCAATTTGGCGCCGGTCATCCTGATGGTGTTTTTCATTGCAGGGTTCGCGGCAATGCCGGTCTGGATCTGGCTGTCTAAGCGCACCGAGAAGCATTTAGTTTTTATGGGCACCGCAATTTGGTCGATCGTCACATATCTGGTTTATCTTCCAATGAGCGCTATGGGCGGCGGCGCGATCCCACTTCTCATCGCCGCAATTGTTTCGGGCCTCGGATATGGCACCCCATTTATTCTGGCGCGTTCGATGGTCGCCGATATTATTGAAGCCGAGCAAGCCAAGACCGGGGAAAACCGGTCAGGCATGTACTATTCCCTGATGTCCGGGTCATACAAAACCGGAGCGAGCTTCGCGATCGGCATCCCTTACATTCTCCTCGGCGCCTTTGTTGGGTTTGACCCATCTGGAGAAAACAGTCCGGACGTCGTGCGCGGCCTGATGCTCGTTTTTGTCGGCGTGCCGGTCATATCGTACGCGCTCGCGGCCTTTATCCTGCGCAATTACCGCCTCACCCGCGCAGAACAGCAGGCGAATGCCGAGAAGCTGGCGGCTCAAACCGCCACCTAAGATCAAAGATCCATTCGGTACTGATCGCCTCGCAAAACAGGCGGTTGAAATAGGTCCGTCCGCAACGGTGTGCGCTGAGGCGCGAGTCCCAGCCGCCGCGCCGTGCGGACGAACCTGTTCGCAATGAGTTTAGCATGTGCCCCCTGGCCAGCCCCCCGTGCGAACCATTCTGCATCATAGTCTTTGCCGCCGCGCATTTCGCGCAACAAATTGATCACGCGCGCGGCCCGGTCCGGGTAATGCTGCGTCAGCCATTCATGGAAAATATCCTTTAGCTCGTGCGGCAAGCGCAGCAGCACATAGCCCGCCCCTGTCGCTCCGTGCTCTTTTGCGGTCTCGAGCAAGCGTTCCAGCTCCGCTTCATTCAGGGTCGGAATGATTGGCGCCGCCATCACAG
>JBCBGJ010000329.1:0-3373 GCA_038526925.1 Pseudomonadota bacterium | reverse complement strand
CCATATTTGGGGGCTCACTTGGGAGACTGACGATCTCGCCGCTACGCACGCGCGTCTGACAAGCGCCGGGCTTGATGACTTCCAGCGTTAGTCCGCCGAGCCGGAAGAATAGAAACCGCGTTTTCCACTGTTCTGCGGTTCGGTCGAGCGCGAACCGAAGGCCAAGGCGCGCTCCGTAATTCGCGACCGCGCGCTCCGGGTTCGGCGTATTGATGACCAGATGGTCCAGTCCTGAAGCTGATCCAGGTGAGGGATGCGCGGCGACCAAAGGCGCATCTGTTTGTAGGACAAAGGTTTTGATTCCGGCCATGAAGTCATCAACCGGCTCGGGGAAGACCAAGACCCAGCTGCCACGGACCATATTTGGGGGCTCACTTGGGAGACTGACGATCTCGCCGCTACGCACGCGCGTCTGACAAGCGCCGGGCTTGATGTCAGCGAAATTCGGACTGGCCGCAAACCGGGATCAGAGGTCTTCACCGTGCGAAATGGCACCCAGAATGTTCCCACCCTATTCATCGCCCACACCTCACGCTAAGCAGAGCCTATGAAAGCCTTTACAAAACTCCGCTCAACCGCTGCGCCCCTAATGGATAAGGGCAAGCTGATGGTTAATGTCGACACCGATATGATCATCCCAAAACAGTTCCTAAAGACCACTGAACGGGTCGGCCTTTCCGAAGGTCTATTCCACGAGCTGAAGACGCTTGAAGATGGTTCGCCAAACCCCGACTTCGTCTTGAACAAGCCGCAATACAAAGAGGCTGGTGTCTTGATCGCGGGCGAAAATTTTGGCTGCGGATCATCACGAGAGCATGCCCCCTGGGCGCTCTTGGACCAGGGCATTACCTGCGTCATCGCGCCTAGTTTTGCTGATATCTTTTACAATAATTGCGGCAAGAACGGCATCCTCGCCATCGCGCTACCGGTCGAAGTTTGCGACGCCATCGCCGCCCAAGCTGGCGGAAGCAATAGCGTTTTTGATATCGACCTCGAGACGAAGACGGTCACGACGCCGGACGGCGCTGAACACCGTTTCGATTATGACGAAGGACGCCGCGAGAAATTACTAAAAGGCTTGGACGATATTGCGCTGACGCTGCAGGCAGAAGATGCAATTTCAACCTTTGAAGCGCAGCGCAAGCTCGCGACACCCTGGTTGGAGACCACATCATGAAATCTATCATCACAGCCGCCTTTGGCGCTCTCATGCTCAGCGCGTGCGTTCCAGATATCATGAACACCGAACCTGAAGTCAAAGGCCTGGAGGGCGCCGCCCCTGTGCAGACATTTACAGACCCTCAATCGGGAACAGAAGTTACTTTGCGGCCAGGCGGCAAGCTCAATCTGAAGCTCGATTCCAATCCGACCACAGGCTATTTTTGGTATCTCAAAGACATTGATGCCTCGCAGATAGACCAACTCTCCGACACCTATAACGCAGATCCCGCGCCGGAAGGCCTAGTTGGCAGTGGCGGACATCAGCTCTTTGTTTTCGAAGCGCTCTCGACCGGTAAATCCAATCTGGTGCTATCCTATGAGCGATCCCCGGAAGATGTTGCTGAGACTCTGACCCTAAAAATCAAGGTGATTGAATGATCATCGTCGAAGGCAGCGCGCGCATTCCGGAAGACGCTTGGGAAAAAGCGGAAGCGGCGATGAGAAAGATGATTGTCGCCAGCCGGTTCGAAGAAGGCTGTATCGAATACGCCTATAGCCGCGATCTGATCGATACGAACCTGCTGCGGATCATTGAACGCTGGAAAGATCGCGACGCCTTGATCAGCCACTTTGCCGAACCGCATATGGCAGAATTCCGCCAAGCGCTCTCTGAAATTGGGCCGCAGGACCTCAAAGTTCGGATGTATGAGGCTGAGCCAGAGCCGATGCCGCTCTAGCACACCGCCGTATTGGTCGCAGTAGACTCCGCGAGCACAACCTGATCTATGGCGCGAAACTCAAATTTCGCCAGATGAGGATGCTATGAGCCAGACCCTGCTTTTGCTGCCCGGAGACGGGATCGGACCGGAAGTCACCGAACAAGCGCGCCGGGTCGCAGAAGTCCTCGTGCCGGATCTCCAGTTTACAGAAGATTTGGTTGGCGGCGCCTCTATCGATGCGCATGGCGAGCCTCTGACGGTTGATGCACTGGTCAAAGCGAAATCCAGCGACGCCGTTCTACTCGGTGCGGTTGGTGGCCCCAAATGGGCGGGTGTTGAACGACACCTGCGTCCAGAAATGGGACTTCTTCAACTGCGCAAGGGTATGGATACCTTTGCCAACCTGCGCCCGGCCTTTTGTTTCCCGGCTTTGGTCGACGCCTCCAGCTTAAAACGTGAAATCGTCGAAGGCCTCGATATTATGATTGTGCGCGAGCTGACCTCTGGCGTGTATTTCGGCGAACCCCGCGGCTTTGAGCGCGGCATTGGCGATAAGAGCTTCGGCTATGAAACCTCGCGCTACACCAAAGGCGAGATTGACCGCGTGGCTCGAGTTGCCTTCGAGATTGCGCGTGGCCGCCGCGGAGAAGTTGTCTCAACCGAGAAATCCAACGTCATGGAAAGCGGTCAGTTCTGGCGTGAAACTGTCATTGAGCTCCACGAGAGCGAAGGCAACGGCGTCGCCCTGCGCCACGTCTTGGCGGATGCTTGCGCGATGGAATTGGTGCGCCACCCAAAACAGTTTGATGTCATCCTTGCTGGCAACCTGTTCGGCGACATTCTCTCAGACGCAGCCGCGATGCTCACTGGATCGATCGGCATGCTACCAAGCGCGTCTCTCAGCTATGATGGCAAGCCAGGCCTGTACGAACCGGTACATGGATCTGCGCCAGACATCGCCGGGCAAGGCAAGGCCAATCCTTGCGCGGCGATCATGTCATTGGAAATGGCGCTGCGCTGGTCACTCGGCCGTTCAGACGAAGCAGACAGACTGTTTGCGGCAGTTGGCAAGGCGCTGGATGCGGGCGCGCGCACCGGTGATATTGGCGGCTCAATGTCGACCACTGAAATGGGTGACGCGGTGATCGCGGCTCTTTAGAGCGGGTTCAGCGCGCCTTACTCTGCCAAAGCCTGATAGGCCGCCATCACCAATGAGAGGCCGCGGACATCGCCGGTCGTCCCCTGTTCCATACGGTTCATGACATATGAGATGCAAAGCCGGGCATCCTGGTCGACGATGACGATCGATCCGCCATAGCCGCCCCAGTAAGCGATATTCTTGTTCGGGCCGAGCGGCATGGCGGGGTTATTGATCCCATAGCCGAGGCCGAACATGACCGGGATGCCGAGCACCAGATCAACGCCGTTTGATTGCTGCTCAAAGATCCAGCGTGTTCCAGCCTCAGACAAGATACGCTTACCAAAAGCTTCCC
>JBCBGJ010000328.1:0-3400 GCA_038526925.1 Pseudomonadota bacterium | reverse complement strand
GCCACAGAACGCGCGGCTAGGCCGGAACTGGTTGTGGAGTGATCAGGATCAACGCGCCGAAGACGCACATCACTGCCGCAGATATGCGCTGGAGTGTAGGGATTTTACTGGCGGCAAAGGTTGAGGCAAGCTGCCCACCAGCCGCGTATGCCAGGATCGCGACGGCTTCCATGACAAGAAACGCGAACCCTAAAAGGGTATAGCTTTGCCAGTAGGCCTCTACAGCGACAAACTGCGGAAAGAAGGCAGCAAAGGTCAAAATCGCTTTGGGATTACTGAGAGCCACAAGAGCTTCTGCCCTGAAAGCGCTGCCCATAGACGACGTTTCACCCAGAAATTCATCTGTATTGATGGTGCTTGCGCTTCGCCACAGCGCGATACCAAGCCAGATGATGTAAGCGGCGCCAATGAGTTTGCTGATGCCGAACACAAAGGGCGAGGCCGTCAGTATGAGCCCGAACCCAAGCGCGCTGACCGCGATCATTGGCACAAAGACAATCAGTCTCCCGATTGCAGCTTTCTGGGCAAAGCCTATGCCTGACCTCGCACCATTGGTCATCGCTAACAGATTGCTCGGTCCACAGGCGAGATTCAGCGCAAAGCAGGCTGGCAGGAAGATGATCCAGTCAATCAACTTAGAAAACGGGCCCCGTTCAATTCACACCCTAGATGGCTTGGATATCAATGCGCCTCGACTGCCGTCTCTAGCGCGGCGATGAGTGTGTCAGCGATCAGGTCACATTCATCCAGTGAAAGCCGCGCGGGCAAACGTAGGTCACATGCGCGCATGAGCATCGCCCGGGTTTGCGGGAAATCCGGCACATCATTCAGAAAGCCCCAGTTCCAATACGCCCTTGAGTTGTTTTTCGACCGTCCAAAGACCTGGAGATGCAATCCGCGCTGCTTCGCATCCGCGACGAAGGCATCTAGCGCCTCATTTGAGATGTGCGGAAGGTTAAACTGCAAGGAGTCTGGCGCGCGTAGCTCGGACGGGTAGGCGGGCGGCACCTCAACCGAATTGATTGCGCGCAAGCGGCTCGCTACATGATCATGGTTGCGACGGCCCTGCAGGACGCGGCTATCCAAGTGCTCAAGCTGCGCCCGGATCAAGACTGCGGAAAGCGTATTCAAACGTAATCCAAACATGGGCAAATTGTTCTGAACCCGGTTCATTGCTTCTGACGGAATATCATGGTGTTCCCACTTATCTTCGTATGAACCGTGCATCATGATCGCCCGGGCCATCAGGTCCGGATCATCGGTCACCATGATGCCACCCTCACCAGAGTTCAGAAGCTTGTAGGACTGGAAGGAAAAACAGCCGATCTTGCCGAGTGTGCCGATGTTGCGGCCGTCCCATGTGGTCCCGAGCGAATGGGCCGCATCTTCGACAACGGGTATGCCGGCCTCATCACATGCCGCCATGATGGCGTCCATATCCGATGTGTGGCCACGCATGTGACTGATCAGGACGGCATCGACGCCTGACAGTTTCCTATGGAAATCCTTTAAGTCTATCCGGTAGTTCGAACCGCACTCGCACAGAACTGGCACGCAATCTGCATGAACCACTGCAGAGGGCACAGCCACAAAGGTAAAGGCCGGGATCATCACCTTCGCGCCGGGCGGTAGGTCCAAGGCCATCAGCGATAGGAACAACGCTGATGAACAAGATGAGACCGCAAGCGCATAGCGACTTCCGATCTTTGCAGCGAATTCACTCTCAAGCTGGGTCACAGGAGAGTCCGCGGTTGAATAGCGGTAGAGATCCCCGTTGCCCAAGATCCGGTTTACTTCGGACATGGCGGAAGCGGGAATTGGCTCTGCTGCGGTGACGTCCGGTATTTGAGGTGCGTCTGCCATGAACGTGTCGGTCATCCATAGGCCTCCATGAGCTCGTCACCACCAATGAAAGCGAGACCGCGCTGCTCACCATAATTGCGAGCATCTTCAAGAGATGTCGAATGGCCGGACTCGGCGTCAATCATCTCGGACGCGACCACCATTGGGAACAGGCCTTGGTTGATCGCGAAGGCCATGATCAGTTCTGTGTGCCCATTCCGCTCCTTCAGAAGCCCTTTTGAGCCAATGATGAGGGGAATGTGGCCTGGCGCTCGAAACAGCTCAGCGAATTTCTTGGCATCGCCATTTTTCAACAGCGTACAGAGCTCGCGGATCGTGCGGGCAGTCTCAACGTGGGAACAGCCGGTCTTGTTCTCCCTGAAATCCAAGGTGATAGAAAATCGGGGGTCAAAGCCCGGCGTGGGTTTAGATAGGGCGCCATAGATCGAACTGGCGTCGGCATTCTCGGAAACGAAGTCGAGATATGTATCTAAACCCAAGGCTTGGCCCATATCCCAACTGATGTAGACCGTTAGGGGCGCACCTGCATTTAGGCGTAAATCAGCGACCGCCTTTTCGTCGATGTTTTCAGCGAGATAAATGAGGTCGGTTTCGGCTTCTCTATCGTCAAAGTCGTAGAGAAGGATGGGCTTGCCTTCCGACAAACTGCGGGCGGCGTCTTTAAACTCTTGCATATATTTTTCCTGGGTTATCGACTTTCGAAAAGAACTCAAAGATCTGGCTCATGACGTCGCCACCGATCTCTGGGACCTCAGTCAGCACGTCATGTTTCGCGTTTCGGATCATCGAGAATTCGCCATTTGGCCACTTCGCCATGCGCGTCTTGATGGACTCATTGTCAACCAAGCGGTCGAGCTCACCGCAGAACGTAATGCAAGGTGTGGTCGGGGAGGGGACCGAAGTTAAGCTTCGGCATTCTGAAAGCGCTTCAAACAGCCACGACATTGTGGGCCCGCCGATCTGTAGCTCCGGCGCGCTTTTTGCTTGCTCAACCCAGTAATCGTACATTTTAGCGTTATGGGTGAGATTGTTGTCTTCGAACTGTGTTTCCAGCACGTAGATCGAGCCGTTTTCGCCTGGGACATAGCGGTGGCCTTGGCCAGTTGCCTGTGCCAGCCATGACAGCGGCCATGCTGCGATCCTCTGGACCGCTGACATCTTGATACCCCACATCGGAGAAATGAACGCTGCAGCAGTCACCGGCAATCCATCCAGCATCGCTCGGAAACCGATGCATGCACCCATGGATACGCCTACGAGGTAGTAAGGTTTCGGCATATCCAGGCCTTCAACAACCCGCATCATCGCAGCCACGTCTTTCTGGTAGTCCGAAAAGTGGTGGATGTGTCCAGCTTGCGGATCTTCCGCCATGCGATCCGAGAGTCCTTGGCTTCTCCAATCGACCACGACTGTCGAAAACCCGTTGTCTGCGAAGCTCTGTGCCACGCGCCCATATCTTTCGATGTAGCCAAACCGGCCGAGCATCAGCAGGATGGTTCCTTTGCTGTTGCCTTCGGCATGGTATGCGCCGACCCTG
>JBCBGJ010000327.1:0-3400 GCA_038526925.1 Pseudomonadota bacterium | reverse complement strand
CCGAGCGATGAGAAAAACTCCTGTTGGCGGCGAGTCCCCATTTGCCAGGCAATCTTCACCGTGCCGATATTCGAGCTGTCGGCAATAATTTCAAACGAGGTCGGCCGACCGACAATCGGATGATCATCCTCAATTTGCTGCCCGCGAATACGCAAGGGTTCGCGAACATCAAAACGATCATTCGGACGAATGGCGCCAGCGTCCAAAGCGCCAGCAACGGTCAATGGCTTGAACACGGACCCAAGCTCGTAAACAGCATTACTCGCCCGATCGAGCCGGGCCGGATCATCGCGGTCGAGCGATGTGGCTTGGTGCGGATCTAATGGCGGCCAGCTTGCCATACCGAGCACTTCGCCAGTTTGCGCCGCCAGGACGACACCTGCGCCCGCTTCGGCTTCATACTCACCTATCGCCGCAGACAGTTCAGCCTCGAGACTGAATTGTACGTTCGCATCGATGGTCAGGAAAAGCGGCTCAGGATCACTCGTTAGACGGTCATCCATCGCATATTCGATGCCGCCCAAACCCTGCCCGTCCGCACCTGCAAATCCAAGCAAGTGGCCCGCAAGCGTCCCGCGCGGATAGGCACGCCGTGTCTCTTCGCGAAAGCCAATTCCCTCTAGGCCAAGCTCAAAGACAGCCTGGCGCTGGCGCGGTGTGATACCGCGCTCAATCCAAGCGAAAGCGCGCTCTTTATTCGACAAACGCGCTTCGATCCGCTCAACATTCAGATCTGGCAGGACCCGCGCAAGCTCTCCCGCGATCAGGGCCGCGTCGCCGATCGCGCGTGGATCGGCGAACACAGAGTAGGCCGTCACCGAGGTCGCCAAAAGACCGCCATTGCGGTCGACAATATCTGCACGGCGAACCGGCGCTTCAGTGTTCACGATCTGGGTCGCGACCTCACCGGAACCGCTTAGCGCGACGGTCAGGCCTTTAATCGCAATCGCCCCGAACACAGCGAGCAACGCCATGGAGACAATTCGCGTGCGCATCCCGCCGCCGCCAAGATCGATTTCAGGAGCTGGCTCAATTTGCATTGCCGACCTCCTGATCTATGGGTTGATCCGCATCGCGCAGCTCCATTGGGGGACCGATGCGACCATCAAGATCGACCGTTCGAACGAATTGCTCGGCTTTCGCGGGGACCATACCTAGTTCGCGGCGAGCGAATTCTTCGATCCAGTCCGGGCGAGAGCGATGCGCAAACTCCGCTTCGAGATCAAACTGCGCCGCTTCAGCCTCGGCGATTTGCGCTTCAACAAGCTCAATTTCCGCAACCGTTTCCTGCGCGCCATATTTGGCGCGGTAGAGACTGAAGATCAGCAAGCCAACAACGGCCAACCCAAAGAGGAATGCGCGCTTACTCATAAGGCCGCCTCCAAGCTGGAGAGCGACGGCAGGCGCATGCCTGTCTCAACTGGATCGGACCAAATGTCTGCCTCGGTTCGTACAGCCACACGAAGGCGGGCTGATCGCGCACGCGGATTGACGGAGGTTTCCGCTTCGCCAGGCTCAATCGCCTTGCGTTGAGGCAGCTCGAATGTTGGGTCCGGCCCTTTGCTACGCTCTGGCATATAGCGAGAGCCACCGCCGACGAGACCGGCGCGGGCACGCATGAACTGTTTCACCAAACGATCTTCGAGCGAGTGGAAGGTCACAACCACGAGGCGCCCACCGGCGCGCAGCAGTCGCTCAGCCGCCGCAAGACCCCGCGCGAGTTCGCCAAGCTCGTCATTCACGAACATCCGGATCGCCTGAAAGGTCAGGGTCGCGGGGTGAGTCTTCTTTCCGCGCCGCCCGCCAACCGCTTGCTCAACACAATCGGCGAGTTGGAGCGTCGTCGAAAAGCTGCCGGACGCGCGCTGCGCGACGATTGCACTCGCGATGCGTTTGGCTTGGCGCTCCTCACCCAGCTGACGAATGATCGAGGTCAGATCGTCCGTCGACATATGATTGACGACATCCTTGGCGCTCGGTCCGGTTTGACCCATCCGCATATCGAGCGGTCCGTCCCGCATGAAAGAAAAGCCGCGCTCGCCTTCATCGATCTGGAAGGATGAGACGCCGATATCGAGCATGACGCCGTCGACTTCAGAAACGCCCGCATTCAAAAGTAGCGCATCCATATCGCCAAATCGGCCCAGCAAGGGGACTAAGCGAGGTTGACGTTCGCTCAATCCCTCGGCGCGGGTGATCGCATCCAGATCGCGATCGATCCCATAGAGCGTGCAGTTGGCAGCCTCGAGTACGCGCAGCGCGTATCCGCCGCCGCCGAATGTGCCGTCGACATATACCTCGCCGTCTTTCGGCGCGAGCGCGGTTACAACCTCGGGCAGAAGAACCGGGACATGACCCATTACTCGCCCTCCCCGACCACGCCGCGAATGCCGCCCACGGCGAGCGCAGCGTTAAACGAGCCCTCAAAGTCGCCCTGCACGTCGTCGAGCTGAGATTCCATCTCGGCATCGAAGGCTGCGTAGCGCTCTGGATCCCAAACGTAGAAGCGATCCATCATCCCAACAAAGACGAGGTTTTTGCCGATCCCAGCCATTTCCAAATGCTTCGCGGGAACTTTGATCCGGCCGGTATCATCCAGCTTCAGCTCAACCGCTTTTGAAACGGTGCGATTCAAGAAGACTTTCCGGGCTGTGGAGGTTGGGCTCATACGCAGCAAAGTGGCTTGGTTCTGCTGCATAAGCGCGTCGCCGCCGCCCTCCAAACAGGGCGATCCGTCGAGCGCAGGATACAGAAAGATACGAGCACCTCCGGCGAGGGCATGACGGAACGAGGCCGGTACTGAGACCCGCCCCTTACTGTCTAGCGATGTCTCATAGCTTGAGACAAACACGTGCATCTCCCATCACTCGCCCCAGGTCGGATTCAAATGGATCCAACTTGTACTTTTATGGGATAACATGGGACTGCTTGGATTCAAATGGGTCGCTTGCCGATTCTCTGCTGTCCACAAGGTCGCATTGACGAAACCAATACGGAACAAAGCAGAACGATAACGGAACGCACTGAAAGCCCTACTCGTTAACACTTACAAAACACTTTATTTACAGACGGTTAACCATCCGAAATAAGTTTGAAAAAAATTTCACATAATCCATGAAAAATTTCACACTGGCCCGCAATTTGATTACGCAGAGCGCATCTGCGTTGCTAAAAGTACACGCCTTTTCAGCTTTTTCCTCATAAGCCCCATTTTACATGCAACTCCGAGTCGTCATCCTCGCTTTAGGTATCATGACCGCCCTGCTTGGCGCGGCGATGATCCCGTGCTGGCTACTGGACGTCGCTGATGGCCGCGAGGAGTGGCCGGTCTTTGCCGCGAGCGCGACCGTGCTCCTTCTTTTTGGTGGCGGACTGGTCATCATGGCGGGCCACCGCGATG
>JBCBGJ010000326.1:0-3425 GCA_038526925.1 Pseudomonadota bacterium | reverse complement strand
TGGACCGTCACATCGCCTGGACGGTCATCAAACCGGTAGCGACCTTCGAACCGGAACTCAGATTTTGATCCGGACTTTTTGCGCGGCGAACTGGTTTGGCAGGTGACACCGGATAATCAGAAGTTTCAATCTGGGTTCCGGTTCGAAGGTCGCTACCGGTTTGATGACCGTCCAGGCGATGTGACGGTCCACTGGACCAATCAATGGAAGCATATCGACAATTGGACCCTGCGGGCCATCCTCGGTGCGAGGCAGCAGATCGGCAATGATCCAGCCGATGGCATCCTGATCCAGACGCGGGCATCAGCTACGACGTCTTTCGCCGACGGCCCCAAGCTCGGCGTAGAGTGGTTTGGCGAGTATGGCTCAACCTCCGATTGGCTCAGTCTTGAAGATCAAGAACACCAGATCGGCCCTGTCGCGGTTTGGGATTTTGGCGGTGATTGGAGCCTTTACACAGGCGTTCTTTTCGGCGCGACGGAGAGCGCGGCCGACACCAATTTGCGGCTTCGGATCAGTAAAGACTATTAGAGTTTAGAGCGGCTTCAGCGTCTTCCCATTGAGGCCGCCCATTCGGCAAACCTCCATCCACTCATCTTCCAAAACGGGTTGAACGGAGAGCCGCATACTCGTGACGAGCGACATGTTCTCAAGGGCTTCATTCGCTTTGACAGCTTTCAGCGTCACCGAGTCCGGCATATCGACGAGCGCGCGGATATGGACGCAGTCCCAGCGCTCATCATCAGTTGTGGAATCCGGTGCACTTTCGGCGGAGACTTCAACAATCCCAACGACTTCCAAGCCTTCATTCGAGTGGTAGAAAAAGCCGCGATCGCCAATTTTCATTTCGCGCATATTGTTGCGCGCTTGATAGTTACGAATGCCGTCCCATTCTTCGCCCGCCTCGCCTTTCGCCTTTTGCTGATCCCAGCTCCATTTGAACGGCTCAGATTTGAACAGCCAGTATTTCATGTTCGCTCCTACAAGTCTTGCAGGGCATTTAGGTCGCTTTGGGGGAAGCGTCCACGTCTGGTTGGTCATCTCCGTCAGATTGTTGGAGGCGGCCTTTGGCAGACCGATTGCGCCCGTCTGCGGGTTTCAGTCCTGATGCAGCGCCGAGGCCTACTAATGGCATGTTGCCATAGACGGTTTCATGGTCGCCCTCTTTGACCAGATAGGTCTCGTGCCAGATCCCAACATCTCCATTGGTTCCAACGGCTTTGTTGAAGGCTTTCCAAGCTGGTAGGTGGGCATGCTCACGGCTAACCGAATAAGCGTGAAGGTGTTCAAAACTGCGCCAATATTGAACTAGATAAGGACTGCGCAGGCTGAAGAAGGTTTTGGAATGCAGCAAGCCAAGCTCTGGATCTTTGCCAAGCTCCGCCAACATGCGTGGCATGGCTGAAAACACGGGGAGCCATTTCCAGACTTTCCAGAGTCTGTGGACGCGCATGCCGATTAAGAAGATCACAAAGTCACCTTCAATCTGCGCCATCATTCTCCCAGGGATCGGTTTCATTGTTTGCGCCTCTTTCCCTCTATTTGGGTTATTTTGAACCTGCCCGACAGGCTTCCGCAACCAACGGCTCAAGTTCGTCCCAATGCTTGTAGCGTCGGATGGTTTCAGGGGCCCATAGCCAAGCGTCTTCAAACGCGTCTCTCGTGTCCCCGTCTGCGAGGATTGGGAGCAGTGGATCAACACTGATCCGTATGCTGAAGACGACCGCACCTGTCTTGGGAAGCTTGCGGATTGTCTGTCGCTCGACCCTCAAATGCAGATCGCTCAACTGTTTCTTCGCAGCGCTCGGCCGGTCTGGGGTATAGTGTTTATCGCTGGCTTGGACGGTCCAATTGAACCGCTCCAGCACCACATCAGGTTTCAATCCAGAGAAGATCCGGCCAACCCGCGCCGCCAGTTCAGGGTCCCCGCCTGGAACAGGACTATGGAGAGCACCAAGATCGAGGCCGATCCGTTCTGGCAGGGTCCAATAAGTCGGCGCGCACAGCACGCCAGCGACCAATCGCCAATCGTTTGGCCGCTCCGCAGAAAGGATGCACAGATCGTCTGAAACAATCGATGCGGCCTCTTCCAGGGCCGTTGGCATTTGTTGGTTAGGCACCCGCCCAGTCGCTTCGATCACGAGTGAAAGGAGCTCTTCGGCGGCGGCCCCGTCCAAATCCCCACCGACCACATTCGCGCGCATCATTTTCAGGATTAGGCACTTATCCCGCAGCCAGGTGTCAGCCTCTGTGTCTGGCATCAACCAGTCGGCCTTGGGAATTGGAGATAGATTTGGCTCGAATTTTGGCGTGCCGGCCAAGAAGGGCAGATAAGGAGGGGTGCGCGCCTTAAGAGACACCGGCACTGCCCCAAGAGGCGTATCCGGCGATTTTTGGCGTGCTCGGCAAGTACATGGTTTCGTAGCGATCCAGTTTGAACCCTTCCGCCTCCAGCATGGTTTTCGTGTCACGGGTTAGGTGACATCCCCCCGCCATCCGTTTCCAGATTGGTTCAACACGGCGCTGCCACTTAGCAACACTCTCGTCTGGTGCGAGACCATGTTCTGAGAACAAGACTTTCCCATTTGGCTTCAGAACACGTCGCAGTTCTTGCAGCGAGGCCTGCCAATCTGGGATCGTGCATAGCACGAAGGTCACAACGGCAGTGTCGACGCTGTTGTCCTCAAGGGGAACGGCCTCAGCGCCGCACTCATGGATATCGCTGGAAAACGCGTAGTCGCCCTCTGCCATCTCTTTTCTTGCCCGCGCCACCATAGGCGCATGTGGTTCGACAGCGTGGAGGTGTTTGACCTTGTCCGAATTGTAGAGATTGAAATTCGTACCGCATCCACAGCCAACCTCTAAAACAACGCCTTCGGCTTCCGGCACCGTCTTTTCACGCTGTTTCATCATCGGCTTTGAAGAACACGCGCACGAGATCAGCGGCGGCAGAACGTAACGATCCCAAAGCCCAAACATTACTCGCTTCCTTCCACCATTTGGCGCCGCGTCGTCCCATCCATAGGCTCAACGACGAGCGCATTTTGCGTGATCCGAACACGGTAGCTCAAATTATCCGCCATGGGAAAGTAAACCGCCGACCCGAACGGCGCAGACCCGCCGCTCTGTTTTGACGTCACCATGCCCGCCGAGAACCATGACGGGCTTTCGCTGTCCGCATCTTCCTCGCTCAAGACACGATCCAACTCTTGCTCGCCGCCATAGTTGACGAGCGCGCCATAGACATCGAGGCCCAACTCTTGATCGAACATCTCGATCTTTCCGTCTTCACTGACGCGGCGACCATACGAAGTTGCACGTGTTAGATCTGTCGTACTGAAGCGGCGCGCATACCGGCTTTCAATGAACTCAAGGCGATACAAACTGTCATGGCCGAGCATCTGTTTCATGGGAGAAAAGCGGAT
>JBCBGJ010000325.1:0-3440 GCA_038526925.1 Pseudomonadota bacterium | reverse complement strand
GCTGGGTTGCGCTGCGCGGCAAGCAAGTCGTTGCAGAAAATGATACGCCGAGCATCATCACGAAATCCAGTCTCGCCGAAGCGCAGGCTGAACAAGCTGATGAGCCGTCCCTGACCGGAATCGAGTTTGCCGAAGCAGTCCCAACTGAATTAGACGACGCCCTATTCGAAGAAGAAGGTAGCGCCGCAGGGATTGAAGATTTGGCCGCACCGATCGCGGAACCAGCACCAGTTGCGCTCGAGCTGCCAACAATTCCGAGCGCACCGACGCTTCAACAAGCGGCAGAAAGCGGCAACGCAGTCGCTCAGTTCCAATGGGGCGAAGCGCGCCTAGAAGCTCAAGACCTAGCTGTCGGAGCCGATTTTATCAGCCGCGCTGCACAGCAAGGCCTGCCGGCGGCTCAGTATCGCTTAGCCAAGCTACATGAACGCGGCTTGGGTGTGCCACGAGACTTTGTGGAAGCCCGCGCCTGGACAGAACGCGCCGCGAATGGCGGCAATGTGAAAGCCATGCATGACCTGGCCGTATTCTTTGCTGATGGCGAAGGCGGCCCGCAATCCTACGCCGCAGCGGCTGAATGGTTTCGGAAAGCCGCCGACTTTGGAATTGTCGACAGTCAGTACAATCTCGCAGTCCTCTACGAGAACGGCCTTGGTATCTCGCCCAGCCAAACGGAGGCACTTTATTGGTATGAAGTTGCATCCATGAACGGCGATGCAAGCGCGCCAGGCAACGTTTCTACGTTGAGAGAGGCCCTACCCCTCGATCAGGCGCAACAAGCCCTTCGCAAAGCGTCAGGTTGGGCTGTGTCTCCAACCAACCGCCCAGCCAACGGAACGTTTGCAACGCAAGCCTGGGAAAGCGCCAGCCGCGCACAGGTCGAAGCCGTTCAAACAGTTCTGAACGGGCTTGGATATGATGCTGGCACACCAGACGGAATTGCTGGGGCGGGCACCCGTACGGCAATCCGTGCGTTCCAAGCCGATTCAGGCCTCGCCACATCGGGTACAATCGACGCTGGTCTGGTAGAAGCGCTGAACGCTCAAGTCGACAGTTTGTCAGGGTAACTTCCGCGGGCACCAAACCTCAAACGCCGAAAGAGTACATATAGCGCAATCACTGCGGTGATGATGGCAAGCCAATGGGTGCCTGTGCGCGTCCAATTGTTCATCACGATCCCGAACAGTCCCCAGCCGACGGCAATAAAAAACCAAAGGTTTCGGCTGACGCGATGCGCAAACATAATTGCCAATATGACGGCTGGAATAAGCGTCATCCAAAGCGATTGCCAGACCGCATCGGTCGGCCCGCGCGAGAGGAGCCAGCGCCCGAGGTCTGGAACACTGATCGACACGGCAACGGTGAGCCAACCCGCAAACAGGCCGACTGTGAGACCAATTAAAATCCGGAGCGGCGTCCCGTCGTATCGCCCGGTGCGATCCTGGCGATAAGCCGCCCACCATGTTGCGGCTAAAATTGGCAAGAGAAGTATAAAGTCGAGCCAAACGAGCCCGAGAGTTTGCGCGCTCAACATCCAAATGACGTTTCCAAAAACTGCCAGCGTGAGAGGTAAAACCAGCGCCTCGATCGCCGGCTTGGGCGCCAGCAGGCTCTGAAGCGCCAAAACAAACAATCCGATAAAGATCACACCCCAGATCGAAAAGAAGACTCCCAAAGGAAGCTCGGGCGGTATGCCATCTGCGACAGCGCGATCACCGATCGTTTCGCCGATGCCCATTTGCGGCAAGAAAGGCACGAGAAACTGGGCGACCACACCCAATAAAAACAGAATTTTCAGCGAGTTGTTCATGCCGTCCTCCTGCGCCTGTTTGACAAATCCGGACAAAAACTTCCAGTCACCGTTTCTTGAACGCGATTAGCCTGCTCGCGCCGCCGCCTTATAAAGCGATATGAAAAGTTCACGCGTTGCGGCTTCCGCCATGCCAGCACCGCCCGGCGATTTTGCCATCAGTTCCAGATCATGAAGCCGCTCAACCAGCCGTACCAGGCGCGGCGCAGGCCATTTTCGAAGCCTCGATTGAAAGGCTGGCCAGTCGGATTTCCAAACCGGAGGTTTGAGTTTCATTCCAACGTTCCCGCCGCCGCTATCCCCTTGAAGGGCATGGGCTTCCAACATTCGGCTGGCTTCCATCTCGAACATGCGCACGAGGCTGATCGGAGACAGGCCTGCATCAATGACGCGGTCCATTTCCGCCTGTGCCTGCTCAGGTTCGCCGCTGAGCGCCTTCAGAACCGCCGAGCGCGCGCTCTCATCCGCATTGGTTTCACACAGAGCACGAATGTCATGGACAGCAACAGGCCGACCCAAATTATGCGCATAGGTCGCCAATTTTTCCATTTCGGCGTTTGCGAGGCTTCGATGCCCGGGTAGACCGCCTACAAAGAAGGAAAGCGCGTCGGGATCAATCGTCACGGATCGCTCGGATAGAAATCGCCCGACAAGATCAGACATGTCAGAAGCGCTATCGGCAAAAAGATGTAGCGCGGCCGCGTTGGGCGCGGCTTCGAATGCCGTCCGTAGTTTTGAGCGGGTGTTCAATGACCCATTTTGCAGGACCAGTTTCGCGGCGACGCGCTCAGCCGGCAGTTCAAGCACTTCTTTCATCAGGGCGAAGAGTTTCTCACCCTTCGTCCGGATACGGATGATCGTCCCTTCGCCGAGCAAGGACACAGCTTCAAGCGCATCAAAAAGGCGCGCAGGTTCGCGCTTCACGTCATCCTCTTCAAGCGTCAGGACGGCGCTTGGATTGGCTTTTTCCCAAGATTTGATCAGGGCGTTTGCGGTGTCCGCAACAACGCCTTCATCTTCGCCAAAAATCAGCGCGAATGAACAAGCAGGATCGGGCTTTTTGGCAAAACGTTCAGCGCTTGTGCCCTGAAGCTTCATTCTACGTTTGCCATTTTAATCCGCAGATCATCAGCGATCCGGCGCGCTAATAGCAACATGGCGCGATCGGTGGCGTCGATCTGAGCGGTAATGTCCGAGAAAGGCGCATCCGGCACCAAGAAGCTTGTCTCTGCAGCACTGTTTCCGGAGAGCGTCCCATCATCATAAGCTAGGACGTATCGGGCACTGACGATAATATCTGTCCTTGTCGCCGCCTCATCGGGTTGCAGCGCGAGACGACCAATCCGCTCGCGCAGATTGATGCTCAGATTCGCAGGCCCCTCTAAGCCCGGTAATCCCGGCGCTAATTCTTGCAGAAGGGCCTTGCGAAGTGCTTGTCCAGCCCGGCCATCAATTCGCTCAATGGCAATGTTTCCGCCGCCCGCGCCATCAGCATATAGCGGCGTGAACCCGCAAGCGGACAAAGTCAGGGCGAAAAGAGCGATTGCAAACTGTCTCATCACACTACGATATTCACGATCCGACCCGGAACGACAATCACTTTCTTGATGGTTTTGCCCTCAATGAAGGA
>JBCBGJ010000324.1:0-3442 GCA_038526925.1 Pseudomonadota bacterium | reverse complement strand
CAGGCGAGGCGCGAAGACCACCAATGGAGCTGACGATGATCACTGAGCCGTCTTTACGCTCCCGCATTTGCGGAACGCACATTTGCACCAGCCAGTGATTGGAGATGATGTTGTTCGACAGAATTTTCTCAAACGCATCATCAGAGATGCCTTCCATTGGGCCATAATAGGGATTGGACGCTGCGTTGCAGACAACGATGTCGATCTTGCCGAACGCTTCATTGGTTGCGTCGACCATGGCTTGCAGCTGATCTTTTTCAGAAATATTGGCCGGGATCGCGATGGCAGTGCCTTCGCCATATTGATCGTTCAGAGCGCCAGCGACTTCTTGGCAGGGGCCGGGCTTACGCGAACTGATGGTCACTTTTGCGCCGGCGGCTGCAAACTGTTCCGCAATGGCCTTACCGATGCCGCGAGATGACCCAGTGATGATGGCGGATTTACCTGAAAGATCGAACAAGCTCATTTGAGCGCTCCCTTTTAACTTGTGTGCTGAAGGCGTGATACGCGGCGGACTGGTGTAAGAAAAGGGTTTCGCGAGGTCAGGTTTTGAACGCCGCCCAGGCGATCATCGCCCAACCTGCAAGCATGCCGAGACCGCCTATCGGTGTGATCGCGCCAAACCATCGCGGCGCGCCCAGCGCCATCGCATAAAGTGTCGCTGCGAATAGGACAGCGCCCGCCAGTAAAATGGCTGCCGCGGTCCCAAATTTCTCAGAGGACTGCGCGGTGATGGCTGTGGCGAGCGCGGCGTGCACCAGCAGATAAAGCGTGGCGGTCTCCCACCATCCGGACGCTTCATCGCCCATCGTATCGCCGAGGGCATGCGCGCCAAAAGCTCCGAAAGCGACGGCGAGAAATCCTGCCATGGCGGCGAGAGCTGTGATCATGAGGCGGGCTCAATCGGGATAGAGTAATTTACCACAGCGTGACTGGAGAGTTTGTCACTGCCTTCTGCGCGAACATCGACAGCAATGACCGCGAGTGTCTTGCCGAGCTTTAAAACCTCTGCCTCCGCGACCACGGCGGTTCCGATACAGGGCCGCATGAAGTTGATGTTCAAATTACTGGTCAGCGCCATCGGTGTGATTCCGATCCGCGTGAAGATCGCGATATAAGCCGCGCTATCAGCGATCGCCATTTGGGTCGGCCCATTGATATAGCCGCCGGGGCGCAGATTACCTGGATCAATGGGTTGTCGAACGCGCGCATAGTTTTCCCGAACTTCAAGCACACGTTCTTGTTCGCCGGAGCCTTTGAACACCGAATCATAGAAGGCGTTCACTTCTTCCACCGTTACCACTGAACCCATGTTCTCCCTCCGATAGGCATTGACGCCAGCTTGGCTTGAAGGCCAACCTATAGACCGATGTCGATCCGAAAAGAGATCACGCCACGGGAGGACCCAGACGATGCTGACCAAAGGTGACGAATTTCCGATTCACCAGACCCCTGAACCTGTCGCGTTCTCAGGGTCCGATCGAAACTTTTATGACCGGTACTTTTTCAACGGGTACTCCGCGGATGGATCGGTTTTCTTTGCTGCGTCCTTCGGCGTTTATCCGCACCTCAATGTCATGGATGGCGCGGTTTCGATTTTGAAAGACGGCGTTCAGAAATCGATCCATGTCTCACGCCTGCTTGGTATGGAGCGGATGGATACGCAAGTCGGCCCCCTCTCGGTTGAGGTGCTTGAGCCTCTGAAACGCATTCATTTGAAACTGGAAGAAACAGACGGCATCTCGCTGGACGTGCAATTTACTGGTCGCCATTTCCCGATCGAGGAACCGCGTTTCACCTATCGCCAAGGCCCGCGTATGTTGATCGATTGCACCCGAATGACGCAAAACGGACACTGGCAAGGCAGCTTGAGCGCGGATGGCGAAAAGGTTGACGTGAAAGATTTCCTTGGCACCCGTGACCGCAGCTGGGGCGTCCGTCCGATTGGCGAGCGCGATCCGCAACCGGTTTTGCCGATGCAACTCCCGCAATTCTATTGGCTTTGGGCGCCGATCAATTTTCCAAACTTATCGCTCTATTTTCACGTCAATGAAGATGGCGCTGGCGGCGCTTGGAATACACGGTCGGTCCTGGCCATGGACGGCGCCGACAATGATGGCTTGCAACACCTCAATCGCCCGAAAATGGACGTTACATGGCGCGAAGGTACACGCCGCGCGGCGGGGGCTGTTCTGCACGTCGAAGATGGGCAAGGCCGCCCGCACGAAGTCACCTACGAGCCCGTCTCAACCTTTATGATGAAAGGCATCGGATACGGGCACCCTGAGAAAGCGCACGGATCTTATCGCGGCGACCTTTCCGTCACGCGGGAAGACCTAACCCCTGATAATCTACCCTGGCAGCAACCGGATAATTTGCACATCCAAGCGATCGTCAAAGCGACCCATAAGGGCCCAGATGGTGAAACGAGTGAGGGGATCGGCATTCTGGAACAATTGACGCTCGGCCCCCACACACCGAGCGGGTGGAAGGATGTCCTCGATGCTTGAGCAAGACCTCGCGGAAAAGTTCGCAGCCTATGCAGAGGCCCGTCTGCCAGGCGCGAAGAATACGCGGGTCGATAGCATCGCTCGCATTCATGGCGGGGCGAGCCGACAAACCTATTCGATTGATCTCGCTTATGAGGATGCGACAGGCCCAAAGGTCAAAGGCTTGATCCTACGCCGCGACCCGCCCGACAGTCTGATTGATACCGAGCGCCGGGTTGAGTTTGCAGCGATTAAAAGCGCCTATGGTCAGCGCGACTTGCCGGTGCCTGAAGCGCTGTTCCTGGAAACCGAAAATGACGCCCTTGGCGCACCCTTTTTTGTGATGGGTCGGATCGAAGGGGGCGACCCGGTTAACCCGTTTAAGATCGACGATATCGAACCGCACCGCGCCGCGATTGGCGAACAATTCTTCCGCCATCTTGGATCGATTGCCGCCTTGCCTGTTGAAGGGTCGGCCTTGGCGGACGAGATCGAGACACCTGCGCTCGATACATGTTGGCGCCGGGAACTCGACTATTGGGCGAACGAAATCCGCTCTAATGCCAAAGACCCGCAGCCGGTCGCCGAAGCCGCGATCCGACATCTAGAACGCAACCCGCCACCGCCGGCGCAGCGCCTCTCAATCGTTCATGGGGATTATCGTACGGGTAATTTCCTACAGGATGGCGCGGGCACTCTGACGGCGATTCTCGATTGGGAAATGGCGCACATTGGCGATCCTTATGAAGACCTTGCCTGGGCGACGGACTTGCTCTGGTGCGGCAATGATCAAGAGCGCGCGGCCGGGTTCGTTCCCTGGCCGGAGGCGATCGCGATTTGGCAGGAAGCTTCGGGCTGCACGTTTGATCCAGCGGCGTTCGAATGGTGGTCGCTCTTCTCTCATGTCAAAGCGCTCGGCATTTGGGTGACTTCTGAAAAAGCCTTCGCCAATG
>JBCBGJ010000323.1:0-3472 GCA_038526925.1 Pseudomonadota bacterium | reverse complement strand
CACTCTCAAACACGCTGGCGTCATAATGCAATCTTCGCCGGAATGGGCAACCCAAATGGGGGTCTCTGAGTCTTTGGCAGGGGAAGGCTTTAAAGCCCGTTTGGCCGATTTTAGTTCACGTGCGAATGAAGACGCCTACGAAGCGCTCGACTCGATGATCAACGATTTGGAATCGATCGATCGCGCATCGCTGTCGCGCCAAGAAAAACTTACTTATGATGTGATGGCATTTTCGTACGCGATCGCTCAGCGGCAGAACGCTTTTCGAACAGGCCATCCGTCCTTTCTATTAGCGAGTCCGCCATACGCCGTGAATCAACTTTTCGGTCCGCAGATAGACATCCCCCGCCTTCTGATCGCTCAGCAACGTGTGCGCAACACAGCGGATGCTGAGGATTGGCTAAGCCGTCTGTCAGAGATCGACCGTGTTCTTGATGAAGTTGCACAACTCGCGGAAACTGACTCTCAACGGGGTGTGACCCCGCCTTACTTTGCGTTGGAAGCGATCGCGAACGCCGCAGAGGCGTTCGTTGATAAGCCCGTGAAAGAGCATATGCTCTACTCGTCGTTTGCGGCAAAAATTGACGCCATCGAGGATCTTGGCAACGAGGAACGCGAGACTTTACTTGGGTTTGCTGAAACCACGCTGAATGATGAAGTCTACCCCGCCTATGAGAATTTTGGGCAACGCATGCTCGCACTTGTCCCTGCAGCCGGACGCGATGCGGGCGTGTGGCGTTTGCCAAATGGTGCCGCCATGTATCAAGTCGCACTTGAGTCTTGGGGCGCAGGTGATCTGACGGCCGACGAAATTCACCAGATTGGTCTCGATGATGTCGAGCGCCTCCATAGCGAGATGGATCGTATCCTGCGCTCTGTCGGATATGTCGAAGGCTCGGTCGGTGAACGCATGGCGCGCTTGGCCCAAGACCCCGCTTATTTGATCGAGAATACCGACGAAGCGAAACTTGAGCTCGTCAATGCGCTGCAGGGCGATGTCGATATCGTTCTTGAAAAAGCACCCGAATGGTTTCTCGATATTCCTGAGTACGAGGTTGAGGTTCGCCGTATCCCCAAGCATGAGCAGGACTCGTCCGCGGGCGGCTACTATACGCCTCCGCCACTGGACGGGTCACGCCCTGGTATATTCTGGGTAAATTTGAAAGATGCGGCCGATGTTCCAACGTACACACTGAAATCACTTGTCTTTCATGAAGCCGTGCCAGGGCACCATTTTCAGGCTGGAAAGTCGCTCTCGATTAGAGGCCTACCGCTCATTCAAAACCTGATGTGGTTTGGCGACTACGGTGAGGGTTGGGCGCTGTATGCCGAGGAACTGGCCAAGGAAATGGGCATGTATGAACGGGATCCGCTCGGCGACCTCGGTCGCTATCGAATGGAACTTTATCGGGCAGCTCGTCTAGTTGTTGATACTGGGCTCCATCACAAAAGGTGGGGTCGCGAACAAGCGATCGATTATATGGTCGAGGTGACGGGTGAAAGTCGATCATCCATCACCAGAGAGATCGATCGCTACGCGGTTTGGCCGGGACAAGCGGCATCCTACAAGCTGGGCATGATACAGTTTCAACGTCTGCGCAGTCAGGCGGAAGCGGAGCTGGGGTCTGTCTTCAATATCCGTGAATTCCATGACGTCGTCTTGAGAGATGGTCCGATGCCGATGGCGACACTCGCTCTTCGGGTTGATGAGTGGATCCAGTCCAAAGGAAGTGCCGAATGATGCGCCCCTCAATCATTTGCGCCGTGCTCATGGTCACGGTCATATATAGTGCGGCAGCGTCCGAACATACCAAACTTAAGCCAGATGTTCTACCTGAAGCGTGCGAAGCATCTTTGGCGCTCAGCGCAGCGCCGGATTATCTTCAGGACCAGGCGGGCGTCCGCGTGCTGACAGACCGCGGGTACGAAACGATCCGGGACAGTCAGAACGGCTTCACTTGCATCGTTAACCGGGACGATCCGCGCGTGCTAAAACCAACTTGCTTTGACAAGGTCGGAACTAAGAGCGTTATTCCCAAGATAGAGTATGTCGGCAGCCGCCTCGTAAAGGGTGACTTGATCGCCGATATCAACGCTGATCTAGCGCAGAAATTCGCAGACGGCACATTCGAGTCTCAGTCCGGGCCCGGCGTCGCTTACATGCTGTCACGTTACAACCGACCTGTAAGCGCTCAATCAGGTCAACTAGGCTTCTTTCCGCCCCACGTGATGTTTCATGCGCCCAATCTCACCAACGCAGATATTGGCCACGACATGGCGCATCATGATATGCGCCGTCCGCTGCCCATGATCGCGTATGGAGGGCCTCAAGGATACATGATCATGATCTCAGACGATGGCGCACCACGTCAACGGAGCGATCTCCATTCCTCTTGCCCCGAATGGATATGGGAGGAGTAGATGGAAGCCGTAAATTTAAACTGTCCTTGGTCTGGTGATGCTGTTCAGCCAGACGCATTGACCACCTATAAGGGACACACCGTTGGCTTCTGTAATCCCGGGTGCCGCGATAAATTCGACAAAGCAAAGAATAGCTTCGACGTCGCAATAGATGACAAGGTCGACGAGAGTGCGTTCAAAACGAGTCTCATCCGCCTTGCGGCGTATAACCGGTCGTTCAATCATCAGCTCTTCGAAGCCGTTTGGAGCATCCCAGATGCTTTGTATCGAAGAAATCTCGGCGCATTCTTTGGGTCCATTCATGGAACACTGAATCATATTCTCGTTTGGGACATTACTTGGCTACAGCGTTTTGCGCTTCATAGAGATGGCTTCGTCTCTCTTGCGCCGGTTATGAAGTGGGTCCGGCCAACAGCGCATAATGAGACTGTTTGCGACGACCTTGAATCGCTACGGTCAAAGCGAATTGAAATGGACGCCATGATTGAGGCTTTCATTCAAGAAACATCTGAAGCCGATTACACGTCCAAGTTTCGATACGTGATCAGCACCGGGAAGGCGTTCCACCGCAACTTTGGCGGCATGCTCCAACACCTCTTCAATCACCAGACACACCATCGAGGGCAAGTGACCACACTCCTAGCCCAAAATGGTTGTGACCCCGGCGTGACCGATCTGTTGGCAACGCTTCCCGAACTTACCCCGCAGGATGGAATATGATCGATGTAGCACCATACAAAAAACGTTACTTCCGCTTTGACGACTGTTGGGAGATCGATGGCCTAACCTTCAAAACCTACCTGATCACCCGATCCGGCGAGGAGACAATATCCGAAGCAATGTTAGGCAATGCAAAAGCGTATGTGCGGCTGACACTCCCTTCGATCCGCCAGCAGGAGGGCGCTGATCATGGTCTCGGCTATATCATTCTTCATGCCGGTGAGATGGGAAACTGGCTCCTCATTCATTGGTGGGCCTATCAAGACATCGCGCTGCGCATGCTCGCGTCTGCAGATATCGGCAACACTCACTTCAAATCCGAAGACCACCG
>JBCBGJ010000322.1:0-3475 GCA_038526925.1 Pseudomonadota bacterium | reverse complement strand
TGTGGACTTTGTTGAGCTTAAACAAGGGACGTTGAGATACTGGCCATTTGCCGGGCTTATCGGGCTTGCCTTCATCGCAGAGATTGCACTCGCTAGCTTTGCACGCGAGGGCGGTAATACGGCGACATTCGATGCATCTCCAGGCGCGGATACAAACGCCGAGGCCATCGGTCAGGTAATGTACACAGACTACTTCCTTCTGTTCCAGCTGGCGGGTCTTATTCTTCTCGTGGCTATGATTGGCGCGATCGTTTTGACCCTTCGCGAGCGCCCGGGTGTGAAGCGCCAGAACATTGCGAAACAGACGTCGCGTCGCCGCGACGATGCGATTGAAAAAGTCGCGGTTGAGCCAGGGCGGGGGATCTAAATATGGACCTGACGATCAATCACTTCCTGACCGTCTCTGCGATCCTCTTCACCATTGGTGTTGTTGGAATTTTCGTGAACCGCAAGAATATCATCGTTATTCTGATGGCGATCGAATTGATCCTGCTGTCGGTCAATATCAATCTGGTCGCGTTTTCAGTCTATTCGGGCACGATATCGGGGCAAATCTTTGCCATGCTGGTTTTGACGGTTGCGGCTGCTGAAGCGGCCGTGGGGCTCGCCATTCTCGTCGTTTACTTCCGCAATCGCGGAGACATTGCGGTCGAGAGCGTCGACCTGATGAAAGGGTAGTTGCAAGATGTTACCTGATCAATTCATCCAGTTAATCGTCCTCGGACCGGGCCTCGCAGCCTTGCTAGCTGGCCTATTTTATCGCTTTATCGGCGATCGCAGCGCGATGGTTCTTACGACAGGTACCGTTGGACTTGCCGGTATTCTGTCTCTCTACCAACTCTTCATGTATGCGGCTGGCACGGGTGGACACGGTCACGTCGAACACGCGGCGCTCGCCGCAGATACGGGCGGCGCAGCCACCTATGTTGGTCAACACATCATCAAACTCGTCACATGGATGGACGTTGGTGGTTTCAAAGCCGATTGGGCGATCCGCGTAGATGCCATGTCCATTGTTATGATGGCGGTGATTACAAGCGTATCTGGGCTCGTGCACCTTTATAGCTGGGGCTATATGTCAGACGACCCGCACAGAGCGCGCTTCTTCGCGTATCTCTCACTGTTTACGTTCGCGATGTTGATGTTGGTGACCGCGGATAATTTCATCCAACTCTTCTTCGGTTGGGAAGGGGTGGGGCTCGCTTCATATCTTCTGATCGGCTTCTGGTTCCAAAATAAAGCGCCAAACGATGCCGCCATTAAAGCATTCGTAACAAATCGGGTGGGGGATTTCGGTCTCGCGCTCGGAATCATGGCGATCTTTCTGGTCTTTGGCTCTGTTGAGTTCGAACCGGTCCTCACCGCCATCAAAGAGAATGCTGAAGTCGTCCCACTCGCTTTGGCTGAAGCCGGCAATGTTCGTGAGTTGGTGATCCCATTCTTAAGCTGGAACGTGCCCGCGCTTGAGCTGATCGGTGTGCTGCTCTTCATCGGTGCGATGGGGAAATCAGCGCAGCTCTTCCTGCACGTCTGGTTGCCGGACGCGATGGAAGGCCCGACCCCGGTATCTGCCCTGATCCACGCCGCAACTATGGTGACCGCTGGCGTGTATCTGGTCTGCTTGGTCTCACCGATTTACGAGTATGCGCCATTCGCGGCGTCTATGATCGCTCTGGTGGGCGCGGTAACCGCGCTCTACGCCGCCACGGTTGGCATGGCACAGAACGACATCAAGCGCGTGATCGCTTACTCAACCTGTTCGCAGCTCGGCTACATGTTCTTTGCCGCAGGCATCGGCGCGTATGAAGCGGCGATGTTCCACCTCTTCACACACGCCTTCTTTAAAGCGCTTCTCTTCCTTGGTGCTGGCTCTGTCATTCACGGCGCGCACCATGAGCAAGACATGCGGAATATGGGTGGTTTCGCCAAGTATCTGCCACTCACCTATGGCGCGATGATGATTGGTACGATCGCAATCATCGGTTTGGGTATACCGCATGTGTGGGGACTGTCAGGCTTCTTCTCGAAAGATGCAATTATTGAGACAGCTTTCGCCGCGGGCATGAACGGCGTTCCATTTGCTCAATTGGCTTTCTGGTTCGGTATCGTCGCAGCTCTGCTGACCAGCTTCTATTCTTGGCGCTTGATTTATATGACCTTCCACGGCCCACGCGCCGAGGTCCATCATGATGATGCGCACGCGCATGACGACGATCACGGTCATGACCACCATCACGGAGATCCGCATGAGTCGCCGCTCGTGATGCTTATTCCTCTTGGTGTCCTTAGCGTTGGCGCGGTCTTCGCAGGTTGGTACTTCTATGATGCCTTTGTCGGACATGATTACAAAGCGTTCTGGGATGGCGCGATCTACACGGCTAAAGAGAACACGGTTCTGAAGGACAAGTACAACGTTCCTGAATGGGTGTTTTGGGCACCGTTGGTGGTCACGGTCACCGGCTTTGTAATTGCGACCTTCACCTACTTGTTCAATCGCGGTGTCGGAAAACGTATCGCCGACGGCGGCGGACCTCTGCACGGCTTGTTTGCCAATAAGTGGTACTTTGACGAGCTGTACAATGTGACCCTGATCCGAGGTTCAGCTTGGCTCGGTGACCTATTTAAGTCTGGCGATAAGAAAGTCGTCGATGGCATCGGGCCTGATGGTGTTGCCTCGCTTGTCCGTTGGAGCTCTCGGCGCCTCTCGGCCATGCACACTGGATATCTCTATCACTACGCGTTCGTGATCATTGGGGCAGCCCTGGTGTTTGGCGCGATCTTGTTCTTGCGCAGCGGAGGCGCGGGCTAATGGAATTCCCAATTCTCTCTGCGGTGACATTTATCCCGCTCGCGGGTGCGATTCTGATCCTATTGATCAAATCACTCACCGGATCACAGGTTCGATCCGACGGTAGCGAAGACGATCGCGTGCTCTATGTCGGCTTGCTGTTTAGCTTAGCGACCTTTGTGGTTTCAATCGTGATGTTCCTGAGCTTTGATACCCAAGGCACGGGCTATCAATTGGTTGAAGAGGTCGATTGGTTCGCGAACGTGAAGTATAAGATGGGCGTCGACGGCATGTCGGTGCTGCTTATCCTGTTGACCACTCTGCTAACGCCGATCGCATTGATCGCGAGTATCGGCTCGGTGAAGTATCGTTTGACCGAATATACAGTCGCTTTCCTAGTCCTTGAGACCTTCATGATCGGTGTATTCTGCGCGCTCGATCTTGTCGTCTTCTATGTCTTCTTTGAAGCCGGCTTGATCCCGATGTTCATCGTGATCGGCGTTTGGGGCGGCGTTGACCGGATCTATGCGAGTTTCAAATTCTTCCTGTATACGCTGCTCGGTTCGCTCTTCATGCTTGCGGCAGTCGTCTACATGTACCTCGTCGCGGGAACCTCGGACGTCGTAGTCTTGGAACAGTATGAGTTTGCGAAGTCTGCACAGATTTGGCTCTGGCTCGCTTTCTTCT
>JBCBGJ010000321.1:0-3477 GCA_038526925.1 Pseudomonadota bacterium | reverse complement strand
CAACGAGCGGCTGACCCGGCACCCAATCGGTCACGAACGTATGGTTCTTTTTGCCGATTTTGACGCTTGCTTCGCCTTCGCCAAGCTCAAGCACGATCGGCACATAATCCTCATCAAGTATCACAACCCAGTCTTGGCCTAGGTCTTCAAGAGGGTGAAGCTGTTTGTATCGTAGAGGCGATGAAGATGCAGAACATCATTCGCGCTGAAGCAAACGGCACTGTGAAAGCAGTGAATGTTGCAGCTGGCGATAGTGTCGCGGCAGATGCGATTATGATCGAGTTCGAATAGATCTGATCACGGTCATTGCTTCGTAGGCAAATATAACTAGCTTGCCCGCGAAACGGAGGTGTTCGCCATGGGAAATCTTCTCTTCAACCCGAACGGGCGCATTGCGCGAACGCGATTTTTACAAGGTATGGTCGTTCTGACCGTTGCCAGCGTGTTGGTCGTCGCGGGCAACACGATGGTGAGCAGCATGGTCGGGTTTTTGAACCTGCTGCTGATTTTTCCATATATCTGCGTGTTCGGTAAGCGCCTTCACGATGCCGGAACGACGGCGTGGTGGGTGATCGTCATCTGGCTTGGCTCGATGCTCTCTGCCTTTATCCTCGGCTTGGTATTTGGCGGGTTCTTCATGACCCCTGAAATGGTTGAAATCCAAGAAGAGATGAGTGAGCGCCTCGCGGCGGGCGATTTCGCTGGCTTCATGCAGGGGACGGAGATCCTGTCTGACAAGATGCTGCCCTTGAATATTCTCACGACGATCGGGTCAAACTTGATTCTCGCCATTGTCGTGGGCGCATTGAAAACCGAACCGCGGGAAAACAAGCATGGTCCAGTCCCTGGTGTCACGGGACCTTCAGGGGTTTGATAATTCCCGGGTGTCGATAAATAATTATCGTTTATTGATAAATAATCTGAGGTGTGTATAAGCGCTTCAGATAAAAGCACACTTAAAGGATGATTTCGCCATGAGCGATGCCACCGCCTCCCAGACCGCCCAAGCCGTATTGGATCCTGATCGTCCTTGGATCGTGAATGAAGAAGAGCTGCCGTCCCGCATGAATTGGTTGGATACGCTGTTCAATCCAACTGGCAAGACACCAAAACTCCACTTCACGCGGGCCTGGACGGCTTTGTTCTTCACAGGCCTGTTCGCCTGGGTTGGCGTAGGGTTCATTATCTCAATCCTGGGCATTGCCGGTGCAGATACCGCTGGTCTATCGGTTTTCCATGGCTACTTCATCGCAGTTGTTCTGGCGATTACATCACTCTGTTCTTACGTCATTCACACGCGTCGTCTGAACCATGCGGGCAAGATTTCGCTCCGGGCGATCATCGTGATTGTCCCGCTTGTATTGGCGACATTGGCTTTTGTCGGTGGAATGGCTGGGAAAGCGGCTGAATACGATAAATTGTACGAGGATCGCGCCGAATTCCTTGAAGATCCTGCTGCTTGGCGCGAAGCTCGACGAGAAGAACAACGCGTAGAACAGGCTGAAGCCGAGAAAGCTCGCCAAGAAGCAGAGGCGGCCAAAGAACGCGGCGAAGACGGCGAAGATGCTGGCGAGGACAATGGGCAACGCGGCGGCCAGGGACGCGGTGGTCAGGACGACTGGAACCAAGGTCCGAGCGCTGAAAACCCGCTGCCTAGCAAAGAATCCTTCATCGTTCGCCCTAATTTGGGTAGTTTCAACTCCATCATCGTTGGTCTGAACACGTTGATCATGATTTGGAGCTTGCTCTGGGTCGCGCGAGTGCCGAACTTTGGAAAGTCAGAGGACACAGATCCATACGGCAACCGAGCCGCGAGCCCTTACGCTTAAACCAGTGGTTGCCCGGGCGTCGTAGCCACTTCGAATACGCGTTCAAAGGCGCGAAGAAGCGCTTCATCCGCGTCGGGCATGCCCACAGGAAGACCGAGATCAACCAGGCTGGTGACCCCGTACCGAGGGTCATCAATGCCGCAAGGCGTGATCCCGGTGAAATGCTCCAGATCTGGCTCTACGTTGAGGCTGATGCCGTGAAAGCTGACCCAACGCTTTAGACGTATCCCAATCGCGGCGATTTTGTCTTCTCTAAGCTGGCCGCCGGGTTGTGTTCGATCGACCCAAACTCCGACCCGTCCCTCTCTGACATCAGCTTCAACATTAAACGCACGCAGGGCTTCAATAATCCAGCGCTCAAGATTGGCGACGAAAGCCCGGACATCGCGACCACGCTCGGCAACATCCAACAAGACATAAGCAACCCGCTGGCCGGGACCATGATACGTGTATTCGCCGCCGCGACCGGCCTCAAAGACAGGGAATCGGTCTGGCGCACGAAGGTCAAAATCTTTCGCGCTGGTGCCCGCGGTGTAGAGGGGAGGGTGCTCCAACAGCCAGATTAATTCTGGCGCACCCTCCTCCCGAATCGCGCGTGCCCGCGCCTCCATAGCCGCCTTGGCGGCTTCGTAAGGAACCGGGGATTGGCTCATCGCCCACTCGACATTCGCGCGTTCTGTCATCTCACTGCATATAGCGAAGACTTTTTGCTTCACAATCGGGGCACTGCCGCGTATATGGCCCGCTCTACCCGGCGTGCGGCCGTGGCGGAACTGGTAGACGCGCAGCGTTGAGGTCGCTGTGGGGCAACCCGTGGAGGTTCGAGTCCTCTCGGCCGCACCAATATTCTCAAAAATATACGAATTAAATGCAATAAAAACAATGCTTTATGGCTTTGCTGGGTTTGATTCGATTTTTTGATGCGGATTTTGTGCTACAAATTGCCCACAAAAAGTGCTACAAAACTCAAATGAAGAAGGCGCCAAACTCAGACCGATTTTTGAAGATGCGAGGGAGCACGTATCACTATTATCGCCGCGTTCCGAAACGATATGAAGCGCTCGACCCAAGGGGTACGATACGGTTCTCGCTCAAGACTTCTTCTCTAGATGTCGCAAGAATGAGACGCGATGGTTTTGCCGAAGCAGATGACGAGTATTGGGCATCGCTTAGCATCATGGCCGTAGAGGCTCCGAACAATACCTTGGAACGAACGGCGATGGCGAAACGGTATGCTGCCGCTAGTGCTCGGGCAATCGCGCTTGGATTTACCTACAAACCGGTAACCGAGCTCGCGATGCCGGACAATATTGAGGACGTCGTTGAGCGACTAATGTCACTCAAAACTGGCGAAGAGGGTCGAGTAGAGAGGCGTGAGACAGAGGCGATATTAGGCGGTGTTGAGAGTCCCAACACAACGGTAAGCGAAGCGCTTGAGGTGTATTTCGATGAGATTGCCATCGATGACCAGCTCGGAAAATCTGAGCGACAAATCTATCAGTGGAAGAAAGTGAAAAGGCTTTCCGCCAACTACTTCATCGACGAAATTGGTGATCTGCCATTAGTGGACATCACACGTGATCACGCATTGAAATATCAACGATGGTGGAAAGACCGAATGATATCGCCGTCAAAAGGCGAAAAGCCA
>JBCBGJ010000320.1:0-3485 GCA_038526925.1 Pseudomonadota bacterium | reverse complement strand
ACGACTGTTTCCAGCTGGCGATGACCTTTCTTACGGCGGTAAGTGTTGCGCTGACGCTTCTTCATGATCAGCACTTTGGCGCCCTTGCGCTGCTCATCGACGGTGCCAACAACGCTGGCCCCTGCAACGAGAGGCTCGCCAATGGTTACTTTCTTGTCGTCGCCGAGCATCAGAACGTCATCAAAAGTAACGTTCTCACCTGCGTCTGCGGCGAGTTTTTCAATGACGATCTTATCGCCTTCGGCAACTTTATACTGTTTGCCACCTGTCTTAATGACCGCGAACATGGCGCTCGTCCTTCTCAGAACTGAAAAAATGAAACTTTGGCCGCTGCCGAACCCGGCGCGGACATGAAGGCGCGGATAAACACCAAACAATCCACAGAGTCAAACCCATTTCCGCATGAAAAGCAGGGTATCTCGCTTTTCATGGCGCGCCCACATTTTCAGCCCTATTGCTGCCCCAGTCGCAAGGCACTTAAATAGCCGATCGAAAGGGGACATCGTGATGGCCGTCAGGCGTTTTCGTACAGTATATATTTTCTTCGGGTTCGTCCTCAGTTTCTTCGCTGCCTTCACCGCGCAAGCCGAAGAGCGTCGTGTCGCTCTCGTGATTGGAAACTCTGCCTATCAAAGCGTCGCGCCGCTCGCCAATCCCCGCAACGATGCCGCCGATCTGACGGAAGCGCTAACGCTTGCCGGCTTTGAGGTGATCGAAGGCCTAGATCTTACACGCAATGAAATGACCTCAACGATTCGGGAATTTGTTGACCAATTGGACGGCGCCTCGACGGGTCTCTTCTTCTATGCGGGTCATGGTTTGCAGGTCGATGGCCGCAATTACATGATCCCCACCGATATGGTGTTGCGCTCTGAAGCCGATCTGCAGCTTCAGGCGATCGATATGAACCTCGTCCTCGCGCACATGGAGCGCGATCCGCGGGTGAATATCATTATGCTGGACGCCTGCCGGGATAATCCATTCGCCCAATCGATGACACGGTCCCTCGCTCGGGGGCTCGCCCCGATGGAGACCCGCTCTGTTGGCTCCCTCATTGTGTATTCGACCCAGCCGGGTGCCGTTGCCGATGATGGTGTTGGCCGGAATAGCCCGTTCACCAGTGCCTTCTTGAAATATGCCAATCAACCCGGCCTAGAGATCCAGCAAATGCTGCGCCGTGTGCGAGGTGAGGTCATTTCATCGACTGATAGCCGCCAAGTCCCTTGGGATCACTCTTCTCTCACGGGAGATGTATTCCTAATCCCTCCTGCGGAGGGCGTGGACGCCGATGCCGCGGCCATTCAGGGCCTGGAGCTTAGCGACTCGCAGGTGCAGCTTCAGGTTTGGAACGATGCAAAGCGGTCCGGCTCGGTTGATGTCTTACGCTCTTTCATAACGCAATTCCCGAGCAGTCCTTTTGCGCCATCCGCCGAAGCTCGTATTCGAGGCCTAGAGCGCGAAGCTCAGCTATCCGGTGATCCCGTCGCGGATGCAATCAATCGCCAAGTCGCTTATGGCGTTGTGACCGAGGAACCGGAAGAACCTTATGAGTATTTCGCCAATGCCCGCGTTTATGAACTGCGCGGCGACGCAGCGAATGCGGTTCGGATGTATGAGAAGTATCTGACCTTCTCGCCTGAATATGTCGACCCACACTATCAGTATCAGCGTTATCTCCGCGCCACAGAAGGCCGAATGGCGGCGCGTGAGATCTATAATGAGATGAAGTTCGACCGCCCAGACGACCGAATCCTGCAATTCGCGGCGGCTCTTTTGCAAACGCCGACGCAGCGCAAAACGCAACTTGAAGCCTTCGTGGCCGAGCATCCCGATTTCGCCCCAGCGCTCTATGCGCTCAGCCTGGATTTCTCGCAGCGCCGATTGGGCTCACAAACGACCGCCGACAAACGCCGCGAACGCGAGCTACTCGATGATTTCATGGCGCTGCATCAGGACGGCCAATATGTGAAATACTTCATCGATAAGCCAGCAGCTGAGACGGAGATCCAAGACGCTGAAGAACGGTTAGCAGCGCTCTCAGTCATGGCGGCCTCAGCGATGCAGAACCCTGTCTCAATGACGAGTATGATTGGCGGCGGCGGGTTTATGCTGACCTTTATGATCGCTGATATTTCCCATGGCGAGATCTTTGTTCGCCGTCCCGGCGCGGACTTTGAATCCCTTGGCATGACCACTTACCGAAACCCGATGACCGGCGCGCTGATGCCAACCACGTATTTCGAGCTTCCAATGGAGGCTGAGCCGATGGATTTCGATGTAAAATATCTGGATGCCAAAGGCGTCGAGCAGGGCCCTTATCCAATCAGTTTTGATCCCGTGAGCGCGCTATACGATTCGATTAAAAACACCTACATGGCGGCGAATGAGCGCCAGTGGGTTCACTTTCAATATTGGGAAGCGGACGAAGATGAGCCGGCTTATGTGAATGTGATTTTCCCGGTTCTGGATTATCCGTGTGTCGTCGAGAAAGCGTTCTTCGCGATCGATAGCGACACGCCAGACCAGCCGCTAACATTTGCCCCGTGCGATCCAATTAAGCCGCTCAACTCAACCTGGTCAGTCGACTCCATCGTTAAAGTCCCGCCTGAGACGGGTTATGTGTCATTGCAGGTGCATTATAAGGATGGTGAGGTCACCGAGGTGAAGCGCTATCCGGTGAAGTTTTAGTCAGCGTTTACGATCTAGAGGTCGCCAGCACGTGCCGCGTGCGGACAGATGTCACGCCTTCAAACTTGGAAACCTGATCACGCACCAAAGAAAGCTCATGATCTGAGTCGCACTCGCAATAGGCCAGCATATCGATATCGCCCGACAAGCAATAGGCTGCCTCTATGCCGTCCAATGCGTGGATCTCGTCGGCGAGTTCTTTCTGCGCAGCCTCATTCGTAAATTGGATGCTGAAGAAGGCCCGCGTGTTTGGCAGTGCGGTGCGGTCGACGTCGATTGTATAGCGTTGAATAATCCCCCGCTCTTCCAGTTTGAGAACGCGGTCATGCGTCGCGCTGCGTGAGAGATCGATATCCCTTGCCAGTGAGACCAGGCTTGCCCGGGCATTGCGTTTTAAAGCCCGCACTAAGAGGCGATCTTTCTCGTCTAGATTGTCCCTCATTGATCTGCATCCTCTCGATCCGGGGTCAAACCGGATAATTTCCGGAATAGACGGCATAATGCGGGTGGCGGGGCCGTTTTCTTCTGCACTATTTATACGCCTCTTTCGACGGAGGTCATTATGGAATTTGGGACGTTTATCCTATTCGCAATCACGACATTCGTGGTTGTTTTCTCGCCCGGCCCTGCGGCGATCACAGTCACCGCCCAAGGGTCTGGAAACGGTGTTGGCCGCGCGCAGTTCGGGATTATCGGAATCGCCAGCGCCAATGTCATTTATTTCGCGCTATCAGCGACTGGGATCGCTTCGCTCATCATCGCCTCGAACACGCTCTTCACGATCATAAAGTGGGTAG
>JBCBGJ010000319.1:0-3513 GCA_038526925.1 Pseudomonadota bacterium | reverse complement strand
AAGGCTACCTGTACGATATGCAGGCGAGTACGACGACAGCCTTTACCGAACCAGGCACACGAAATGGTTCCTTCACATGGACCGATGATGGCACGCTTGGCGCCTGGTATCGCGCGACTGACGGCGACCCAAATTATGATATCATGGTTGGCGATCCGACAGACCCAAGCTCCGCGCGAGTACTGTTTGAAGGCGAAGGCGCCGTCTTCGCGGTGGATTGGTCACCTGCAGGCGATAAGCTGCTCATCCAACGCTACATCTCGATCACCAAGAGCCAGCTTTTTGTCATTGATGCGGCGACCGGAACAGCGACAGAAATCAACCCAGATGATGACGTGGCTTATAATGGGGCTTTGTTATTGTCGGACGGGACGCTCCTTAGCTCCACCGATAAGGGCTCTGACTTTAAGAACCTGATCCGGATCAACCCGGAAACCGGAGAAGAAGTAAACTATACGGCTGACATCGATTGGGATGTCGCCGGCTATGATATCTCTCCAGATGAAAGCACTGCAGTCTTCACGCTAAACGAAGGCGGACTGGGCACGATCAAACTGCTTGATCTGACATCAGGGGTCGTCAGCGATGGACCCGCTTTACCTGTCGGACTCGTCGGCGGGGTGACCTTCCACCCAGACGGCGAGCAAATCGGCTTTACCTTCTCCGCCGCGACCAGTCCGGCAGATGCCTGGTCTGCCAATATCAATACGGGCGAGCTGACGCGCTGGACTCAGGCAGAGGTTGGCGGAATGGACACGAGCGGGTTCGCCGTGCCCGAAATTTTCAGCTATCCAAACAAGGATGACATGGACATCCCTGCCTTTGTCTATCGCCCGGAAGGTGACGGCCCGCACCCCGTCATCATTTCCATTCATGGCGGTCCCGAGGGACAAGCGCGGCCATCTTTTTCGTCGACCTATCAGTATTGGGTGAATGAGCTTGGCGCCGCCGTGGTCGTCCCAAATGTTCGCGGCTCGTCAGGCTATGGCAAAACCTATGTGTCACTGGACAATGGATTGAACCGCAAGAAATCCGTTGAAGATATTGGCGCCCTGCTCGACTGGGTCGAAACCCAGCCAGACCTGGATAAGGATCGGATCGTGCTCTTTGGCGGCTCTTATGGCGGCTATATGGTGCTGGCTTCGATGATCGACTATGCCGAACGCATTGCGGGCGGGATCAATATTGTCGGGATTTCCGATTTCAAAACATTCCTGACCAACACCAAGGGATACCGACGCGACCTTAGACGTGCTGAGTATGGTGATGAGCGGGACCCAGAGATCGCCGCTTTCTTCGACGAAATCTCACCGCTGCGAAATGCTGATAAGATCACGAAACCAATCTTTATCATCCAGGGCTTGAATGACCCCCGTGTGCCAGCCTCAGAAGCAGAACAGATTCTACAAGCTGTCCGCGCCAATGACGGGACCGCTTGGTATCTCCTGGCCAAAGATGAGGGGCACGGGTTCCGCAAGAAATCAAACCGAGACTTCCAGCGCGAAGCCGAGACCATGTTCCTAGAACAACTCTTCGAGGGTGAGCTCGAATAGGTCATTCAAACGCCTATAAGTCAGGACGCCCGTGCAGTGTTGTGCGGGCATTCCTGGTTTACGTGTCAGCGAATTTACTTGCGAGCGTCAGCAGAATTTTCCAGGGTTCTGAGGGATGAGGTCAGAAAGGGATCGGGATGCGCGCTCAGTATCTACTAGTTGCGGCAGTCGCCATCAGCGCCTGTGGTCATCAAGACGCTGGTCCAGATGCAGCCGATCAGGATGCGAGCGGCCCGGCGCCTACCCCGATCACTTGCGCGATGGCCTCGTACTATCATGACAGCCTCGCCGGAAATCTCACCGCCAGCGGCGTGCCGTATGACCCGAATGACCTCTCTGCGGCGCATAAGACCCTACCCTTCGGAACAAAGCTCCGCGTGGAACGCGATGATGGACGCGAAGTCTTCGTCACCATCAATGATCGCGGTCCCTTCATCGAGGGCCGTGTGATCGATCTATCTCGCGCGGCTGCCACTGAAATCGGTATGATTGAGGACGGTGTCGCCGAAGTCTGTCTTTATTCCGCAGACTAAGCCGCAAGAGCATTTAGCCCTCGATGCGTTTCAGGCCGGATTTAAACCGCTTCCAATTGTCGACATAGACTTGGGCTGAACCCTTGATCAGCATGACCTGGGCGTCGCTGAGTTCTTTCACGACTTTGCCGGGTGCGCCCATAACGAGCGAATTGTCCGGGATCACCTTGCCTTCGGGAATAAGCGCGTGCGCGCCGATGATGCAGTTCTTGCCGATCTGCGCCCGGTTCAGAACGGTAGCCCCTATGCCGATCAGCGTTTCATCGCCAATCGTGCATCCATGAAGCATCACCATATGGCCGATCGTGACATCTTTCCCAATATTCAGCGGACAACCAATATCGGTGTGGAGCACGCTCCCATCTTGAACGTTAGAGTTTTCGCCGATGGTGATGGGGTCATTGTCGCCGCGCAAAACGGCATTGAACCAAACGGAGGTATTCTCCTCGAGAATCACATTGCCCAACACAGTTGCGTTCTCTGCGACCCAATAATTTCCCGATTGCGGGGTTTTTGGGCTAACGCCATCAAATTCGTACAATGCCATATCAGTCTCCGGTCTTTTTATTTCGCGTGCGGATTATCTCTGTCACAATCGGTTAACCCTCTTAGTGTGTAATTCAAGATAGAGATTCGGGAGGCAGATTGCCGATGGTCCACAGACCGTCCTTGCAAACACCACCGCCGACTAGGAACATCGGTTCCGGTTCGGACGCCCTGGCCCTCCCTGCTGATTCACCAACCGCTCTGCCTTTGGCATGGCGGTTTTTTTCTGCCCAAACTTCAGCCTCACAAGGAGATCCTCATGGGTAAACGCGCAGCAACGAAACGCCAGAAAGCACAAGCCGCCTTCGACGCGTCGAATTTCTTCGAAAAAGGTGCAGCCCGTGAAACCCAGCTCTATGCGATCCCAGGCGGAAACGATTGGCATCCCGACGATGCTGATGCACCCAAACGAATGCCTGAGCCGGCCCATGGTGCGCGCAATCAACGCTATCAGAAGACGGTCAAACCACGATCCGAGAACCAAGCTCGTTTGCTTGAAGCCCTTGAAGATAAGTCCTTAGTCTGCGCCCTCGGCCCCGCCGGGACCGGCAAAACCTATCTCGCCATCTGTAAAGCGGTAGAAGCCCTGCAGAAGGGCAAAGTTGCTCGGATCATCCTCTCTCGCCCCGCCGTAGAAGCAGGCGAGCAGATTGGCTTCCTGCCTGGCGCCATGGAAGACAAGCTGGCGCCTTATCTGCGCCCGCTCTATGATGCTCTGTCTGATCGCTTAAGCCCGCAACAGTTGAAGCATATGATGGCCGAAGGCCTGATCGAGATCGCCCCGATCGGCTTCATGCGGGGTCGAACGCTCAACAATGCGTTTGTCGTCATCGATGAAGCTCAGAATTGTACCTACACGCAGATCAAAATGCTGCTGACGC
>JBCBGJ010000318.1:0-3533 GCA_038526925.1 Pseudomonadota bacterium | reverse complement strand
TCGCAGCGGCACACTTTGTTGCGATGTTCGGCTGGTCGAATTTGGGCCTGATCAGCGCCGTGCATGGTGCCGCTGCGAATGACAGGACGAGATAGTAGCCCATATCTTTCATCGCTTCTGACATCATGTCGACGAGGTCGCGATGGTTCTTAATCGTGCCAGCAGCTGCGCCATAAGCCCATCCTGCGGCGAGGAACAGAACTAAGAAGCCGCCAACGAGCGATTGGAATAAGGGCGCGGCACGCTGATACCAGGCAAGGCCTTCTGTGCCCTCACCGTCGAGCCAGAGCGGGGTTCCAGGGCCAGCGGTCATAAAGACCCACACCGCGACGACGCCGAGTACGGCGAGGCCAGCATTGCGCAGTCCCTTTTTCTGTTCTGGGCTAAGGGGTTTGTCTTCATCGCCATAGCTCGCGGCGTCTGCACCTTCTGACGGCTTCCACGTCCCAAGCCGGGGCTCAATTACGCGGTCTGTCACAATCCAAATGATCGGCAGATAGATCAGCATCAGAGCGATGATGAACCACCAGTTTCCTGCAATGTTAGCATCATAGCTGGCATCAAGGATCTCACCGGCCTCCTCAGTGATGCCGTAGAGCAGGGCATCGAGTTGGCCAGGAAACAAGTTCGCGGAGAAGCCCCCGGACACACCTGCAAAGGCCGCCGCGATGCCGGCCAAGGGATGGCGTCCCGCAGAGGCGAAAAGCACGCCAGCGAGCGGAATAAGAACGACATAGGCGGCATCAGCGGCATGGTTGCCAACCATGGCCACCAGCGCGACCACCGGCGTGAGCAAGAACACTGGAGCGCCGCGAACGGCGGAGCGCATGGCGCTTGCAAACAGGCCAGAGCGTTCGGCCACGCCCGCCCCAAGCATTACGACGAGAACGTATCCAAGTGGATGGAAATGAGTGAACGTTTTCGGCATCTCGACCCAGAGCTTCTGGATATTCTCTGCGGCGAGAAGGCTGACAGCACTGATAATACCATCATCGCCAATACCGAAACGCGCTTTTTGGCTGTCTGGCATGCCTCCCAACACCTGATCGTTGAGCAGGGCGTTCACGCCAAGCATTGCGCAAACGACAGAGATGATCACGAGCGCGATTATGAAATAGGCAAACAAGAAGACCGGATCAGGCAATTTATTGCCGGTTCGTTCGACCCAACCGAGAAATCCTTTTGTCGGTGCCGCCTCTGCCGCGTCTGCCATTCCTTATTCTCCCAGAACTAAGTCGTTTATTTCGACTTAGACCGGGGCCGGGAGACTGGCAATTGCGAACCTGTAATGGAGACCGGATTGTGACAAGCGGGACTTAAATAGCGCGTGTGATCGGTTAAGCGGCTCGTTTTTGCGCCTTAGGTCCGAGCGACAGGTGAAAAAGCAGCCATGTTTCTGTCGGTATCTTGTATCTTGGCGTTCTGTTCTGATATCAAACGCTGTCGCTTACTAGCATGACAAGGGGGAGTGCTGTGGCGTGTGTGATTGATCAACATTTGGGACGAAAAATATCGGAAGCCCGTGTTTCAGCGGGCAAGGATATTGCCCAACTCGCCGCTCAAATCGCGGTCGCGTCCGATCAACTTGAGCGGATGGAAAAGGGCGTGAGGCGCGTGGACGCGCTCTCTCTTGCGAGGTGCTCTAAGGCGCTCAATCGACCCATACAGTGGTTTTATGCCGGGCTTCCCGGTCAATCCAAATTCGAAACGTCAAACCGCTAGATTTAGCTAGTTTGATTGACCACCTGCCGCCACTGTGAGTTCCATTTCGGCAGCAATACGCCGAAGCGCGGATTCAGCGGAGCCAAGGCTTTCCTCCAAGTCGCTTATCGCTTCATTTGATACAGGACCAAGTTCGTCCTTCACCCAAGCGATTGCGCGAAGCATGTCGGCGACATACTCGATATCTTCGATGGATAGTTTTTGATCCCCCATAGATCAGTACCTGTTTTTTAGTTTGCTAAGCACATGACGAGTATGTCACGCAGTTCGGATCCCTTTGCAAGCCGTAACTACTACAGATTGCAACATTCATCAATATTGCACCAGAACTTCTGGGGACCGATCTCTATTTGGCTGATCTACGCAATCGCGTATGCCGAAAGCTGCGTGTTCAACTCTATGACGGACAGCAGCGTTTCAGGGGAGGCATAGGCGCAGAAGAGGTCTCCCTTTGGCGCTCTTGTGATTGGCAATCCAAGACGATCCGCTTCGAGCCTCATTTGCGTTCGCCAGTGTTCGGCGGAGTCTTGCCCAATCAAAATCGTCCCGGCTGTGTTTGCAAAGTACTCGTCCCGCAAAAGAGGATCATGATCGAGCAACATAATCGCATCATAGAAGAGTTGAGCCGGATCCGTTTCTAACGCGTATCCCCCGGCTTCTTTATAGTCCTCGGCGTTTTCCTGGATGTAGCGAAGATCATACTCATTCTTGTGATAGATGTGATTGTAAAAGGCGATTGGATCTTTGCGGATGAGCAGCTTCATGCCTTGGACGGCAACTTTCAGTCCGCTTTTATTGGTCACGATTTGCTTGAGCATTGTTCTGAACCAAGGCGGTGTGAACACCTGAAAAATGTCTTGGTTGAAGACCGGGTTAGCAAAAACCGTAAAGCTGATTTCGGGCGCCAGCTTCACCAATCGGTACGCCACCAGGTTTGAACTGCCCATCGCGAGAAGAACGACGTTCTGAAGGTTCATGGCGGCGATCAGTTGTCGCATCATTACCGCTTCGGCCATGGCTGTGGCGCCTGATCGAATAACATCATCAGTGATCATGGCGCGGGGGAGAGGCGAAGACTTGCCAAATCCCGCGCGTCGGACAAACACGACTTGCAAACCGTTTTGCCACATCAAATCGCAAAATGTTTTTGATGGCGGGATTGGAAATTCAATTGAGTGAAAAATTAAAAGGGGTCGGCGGGAATTTGAGGCGCCGCCATGAATCATGACTTCAAACTCGAAAGCTTCTTCGCCAGTTCGGATAAGTTGAAACGGGCGCTCGCTCATGCGGTGCGGTGCTCAGTTTCAACGGCAGAGCAACCGCTCGCAAAGCCTGTGTGATGACGTCCCCATAAATGCATGTCCCAAACTGACCGAATACGGGCGCAGTTTGCAATCTCACTCTACACTAAGTGGTGATAACAAATCTGTGAACCAGCATGACGCGTTCTAGCGCGCACAGCCATACGATGGGCGTCACCAGTTTTCTTTGAAGGGCCTCAGATCAAGCTCGTGAGTCCAAGCCGACTTCGGCTGCGTGTGAACATACCAATAGGCATCCGCGATCGCGTCTGGAGACAGACCCCCATCCTCGCCGAGTTGATCAAGATACTCCCCGAACCGGCTCCGCACCATGTCGCCGTCAATGACGCCATCAATAATGAAATGCGCAACATGAACGCCCTGCGGACCGAACTCGCGCGCTAGGGATTGTGCGAGCATACGAAGACCCGCTTTCATCGATGCAAAATGTGCAAAGTTTGATTTGCCGCGCAAAGATCCAGACGCGCCTGTGAAGAAAAGGCTGCCTTT
>JBCBGJ010000317.1:0-3560 GCA_038526925.1 Pseudomonadota bacterium | reverse complement strand
TTATCGTCATGGACAATGGGTCTCCGCTCCCGATTGCGGAATCCGTGCATCAGTCATGGCCCGATAATGTTCGATATCAGTTCGTTGAAAACGCTCACCCATCGCCAGCGCGTGCTTTGAACGAGGGGATTGCGATGTCGACGGCTCCGCTGGTTTGCCCCGTGATTGACGGGGCGCGAATGGCCAGTCCCGGCCTTCTAAAGTGGGGGTTGGAGGCGGCCGATCGCGGATCTAGAGCGTTTGCGTCGACTGCAGGCTTCCATCTAGGAGAAACGCTGCAGCAAATCGCCGTTGAAGACGGATATTGCCAGGAGGTCGAAGACGAGCTGCTGCAATCGATTAGCTGGCCTGAAAATGGATATCGTTTGTTCGAGATTTGCGCGCTCGCAGGATCGTCGCGCTATGGATGGTTCGGTTACCTAAATGAGTCTAATGCCCCAATCCTACCGCGGGCGCTTTATGACGAGCTTGGTGGCTATGACGAGGCGTTTAACATTCCAGGCGGTGGCCTTGTGAATCTGGACTTTCTCAACCGATTGCTGTGCTTGCCGGACACGACTTACTATTCCGTTCTCGGGGAAGGGACGTTCCATCAGTTTCACCACGGTGTCACCACATCGCGGCGTGTCATTAAGCCTGAGGCAGATGGCGTGACGACATGGGAAAAGTATACAGCTCAGTATCGCAGCATTCGCGGTGAGGACTATCGGCCACCTAACCGAAAACCTATCTTGATTGGGCAATTGCCAGCGGAAGCGAGCAGGATTGCAGCGCTTGGGCTGGATAATCTCATCGAAGGTCGATGATTTCTATCTAGAATAATCCTTCCGCACAGACGCGGTTGCGACCGAGGGATTTTGCTTTGTTCAAAGCGGTGTCCGCTGCGGTGATCAGGTCTTCGACCGTTCGCCTTGATTTAAACGGCGCGATTCCAAAAGACGCAGTCGCTTCGAGTTGAGCGGCGTGAAACTGGGAGGTCGAGGCGCGCACTTGTTCGAATTGATGTTTTACCGTGACCATCAGGTTATAGGCTGACATGACATCAATATTTGGGAGGATAATCGCAAACTCATCACCGCCATATCTAGCGACAAGGTCTTGGCCTTTTGTGTTTTCAAACAGGGTCGACGCGAACTTTTTCAGCACTTCGTCGCCGGCCTGATGCCCGAGATTGTCATTCACGGCTTTGAACTCGTCGAGATCAGCTAAAACCAAGCAGAAACGTCCACCTGTGGCGTTTGCTTCTTCGATCTGGGCACTGATTCTATTCTCAAAAGCGCGTCGGTTGGCGACGGAGGTTAGCGGATCGAGCAAGCTTTGGCGCCGCGCTTGTTCCAGCTCCTCATTCAGTTTTTGAACTTTCTCTTGAGATTTGCGCAGACCATCCGTGAGCCGTGTTGAAACGACTGACATTTTCTGGCTCTCATTGATCAACTGACCGAGCAGAGCTTTGACGTCTTGTCCGTCAACATCTTCCGTCGGCGTATCCGATAGGTCGTCGAGTGTCGTCCGAAAGTGGGCGTTTTGCGTCATCCCAGCTTGCAAGAGTTTGGAGACATCTTGAATGCTGCTCTCGATCTCTTTGCCGATGGCTTCATTCTTTTCAACGGTTTGGTTCGGGCTGATATGTTCTCGGAACAGTTCATTCAGCTCATAGTGATCGAGCGCGCCGCCGCTGGAAATAATCTTATCGACCGCTAGTCGAAGTTCAGCTGGACTGCGCGAAACATAAGAATACCAAACAGCATAAGCGGTGGGATCCGGCGCCGTGCCATGTTTCTGGATTTCGTCGAATGCGGCTTTGCAATGCTTGAAGACGAGCATGCGCTCGCTGAGAGGCGTGTCTTCCTCTGACTCAATCTGTTTCGCTTGTGCAGCCGACGCCATCGACAACCCCATTATGATTTAATGATGATACTTCTATCTAGGGTTGTTTTAATTAGAGTTAATCGAGCGCTGCGTTTTGACAGTTCAGCTGTGCAAAAAGGTCGCGTCTCAAGACCGACGGCTAAATCGGATCAGCGAGTGTAAAGCGCCGCTTGGCTTCTCGCCGCATGAACTGACGTAGATCATCGGGAAGCGTTAGGAATTCTGGGACAAGACCGCCCAACGGCCACACAATGAGATTTGGCGCGCGCGCCTGCAGCGCGTCGAGGTCTTTTTCGATACAACGCATCGCATCTTCCGCGGTGGCGTGGGTAAAGGGTTCAAACGGTGTCCAGCTGATTGAGATCGGGTGCGCATTTGGCTCGCCGCGCATTTGCCGAGCGAGGCCGCGTTGACCTTCTCGAGCGAAATTATCTCCATAAACGAAAACCGCATGTCTATTCGCGCGCAAATCCTCTCGCGTCGTCCATGTTTGACGGAGGATTTGCAGACTCGGGTCTCGATCGTGAGGGGCCATAACGGTGATCCTGCTTGGTTAATCAGCAGGTCAAAAGCAAGTTACGGACCAGTTCTAGTTAAAGTAGTAATTTTGCCTTAAGGATACGGTCACGATGGTGTGAGCGCGCCGCTTTGCGAAGATAGGTTTACGACTCTTCGCGGCGCAGGTCCTCGTTGAGGCTCGCAAGGCGGACACTAACAATATAAGCCTGCTGGGATTCCATGTTCGCCATGATCAGGCCGGCTTGCTCTGAACTGAGCAGGCGTAGGAACCCCGCGGCGAAGCTTGGATCCATCTGATCGAAAATCGTCGCCGCCTGATCAGGCTTCATCGCGCCATACATCTGCGCCAAGTGGTTTAAATCTTCACCCGCAAACGCTTGCATGTCTTTCCAGCGCGTTTCCAAGCTCGCTTGAAGTGCGGTCAAATCGGCCCGGGTCTCTGCAAGCTCGGCCTCTAAGGCCTGCAGTTCGAGCTCCCGCGCCGCGAGTCTTTCAGTTTCCGTTTCAAGCCGCAATTGATCAGACGCCAAGGCAGCGGATAGATCCTCGCTAAAGCAGATCTGGCCTTCAATCGGCAGGGTGCTGGCTTTTGTTGGGGTGGCAGCTTCCGGCTGTGTCGAAACGGTTTCGACTTTCTCGTCCGCATCAGCTTCACGCGCATCGGCGACATTGGCCGGAACCAAGCGAGTTGCCGCGCCGAGCGTAAACAAAACGCCGAGCGTCAGAAGCACATTGGATCGGTTCGCAGCTTTCAGGGCCATGCGCTACACCACTTTCATTCGAGGTCGTAATTGAGTCGGCAGAGGGCGCAAAGCAGGGGCTGCTTTCTCTGCTTCTGCGACGGACTGTTCGGAGAGATCTTTTAGTCGGTGCATCATCTCTGTAATCTCTTCGAGCCGCTGATTGGAGATATCGAGCGCTTCCTGAACAGCACCCGTTGTCTGGGCTTGTGCGGGTGCTGGCGCCGGCGCAACGTGTTGAGGAGGGCTATAACTGGCGGCGCGGTCATGCGCTTCGTTTAAGTTCTTGGTGAGGTGTTCGACGCGCTCGCAGGACTGTTTGGCCTCTTCGATCAGACGTGCCAGACGCGCGGCAAGCTCACCCGCATTAAGGCGCTGTCTGATTCCATCAGCGCGGTCTCCGCGACGACGGACGAAACACGGCTTCATGCG
>JBCBGJ010000316.1:0-3563 GCA_038526925.1 Pseudomonadota bacterium | reverse complement strand
TGGCACCGGGAATTTCGGCTTCTACTTCACGTGGTGGGACCGCTGGATGGGCACCGAGCACCCGAATTACCTGCAACGCCTCGACGAACAAGAAGCCCGCGCCCAAGCGATCAAAGCCGCACGCCGTGAAGCTAAGAAACGGCCTCAGATGGTGCCGGCCGAATAGGCAAAACCGTCTACCGACAAAACCGCTGGCCGGAGCACTCCCTTGCTCCGGCCTCTTTTTATGGATTAATAGTGAGCCTTAGAGCCCCGGAAATCCCCGCCATAAAACGCTTTATCTTCATCTGCTTAAGCTCTCTGCTTGCGGCCTGCACTCAACCGAGCACGCAGGATACTGTGACCGTAGCAGTCGCTGCGAATTTTAAGATCGCGCTGGACAGCTTGGAGACGGATTTCGAAGCCCGAACGGACTATAAATTGGAAGCTGTCGTGGGCTCGACCGGCAAACTCTACGCGCAGATCACCTACGGCGCTCCATATGATGTGTTTCTAGCCGCCGATCAGGCGCGCCCCATTCGGCTTGTGGAAAAAGATTTAGCCGCCGCGCAATCGCGCTTCACTTATGCATTCGGCCGGTTGGTGCTTTGGGGAACGGATGACCCAGCCGCTCTCGCCACATCAGACGTCAAACGCATCGCTATCGCAAACCCCGAACTAGCGCCTTATGGAAAAGCCGCTAAGCAAGCTATTTCGGAACTCAACCTCACCGAAGCCACTGCACCCAAACTCGTTCTTGGCGAGAATGTTGGACAGGCATTCGCGTTCGTAAGTACGGGCAACGCACAAGTTGGTTTCGTATCGGAAGCTCAAATTATTAGTCTAGGCGAAACCGAGGCCGGTCTATCTTGGCGACCATCTGCGGATCTTCATGATCCGATTGCTCAAGACGCCGTTTTACTGAAGCGCGCCGCGAACAAAGCTGCCGCGATTGCTTTCATGGACTATCTTGGAACTGAACCGGCGAGAGACATCATCGCGCAAAATGGCTATGCCCTGCCCTGACCATGCCTGATCTCTCTTCCCTTTGGCTCACGGCGCGCCTCGCATTGGTGACGACCTTAGTCTTGCTCGTCATCGGCACACCGCTCGCGTGGTGGCTCGCGCAAACTCGGTCGCGATTTAAGCCCGTCATTGAAGCCTTGATCGCCTTGCCTTTGGTGCTGCCACCAACAGTGCTCGGGTTCTATCTTTTGATTGCGATGAGCCCAAACGCACCGTTTGGTGGGTTTTGGCTGCAAGCTACAGGTGACACGCTCAGCTTCTCCTTCACCGGTCTCGTGATCGGTTCGGTGATCTACTCTTTCCCCTTCATGATCCAACCCCTGCAAACGGCATTTGAGGGCCCCGTCCAACAAGCAATGCGGACAGCCGCTAGCCTGCGCGCCCCCCGGTTAGACGCATTCTTCTCGGTTGCGGCGCCGATGTCGATCCGCGGGTTTGTGACGGCCATCGTGCTGTCCTTCGCGCATACACTCGGCGAGTTTGGGGTCGTCTTGATGGTCGGCGGAAACATTCCAGACCGGACGCGTGTCGCCTCAATCGAGATCTATGAGAATGTTGAGACGCTCAATTATGCCGACGCACACGCGCTGTCCCTCATCTTGCTAATTGTTTCCTTCATCACACTGTTCTGTGTTTTTCTGTTTAATCGACGGTTCCCGGCACATGTCAGACTCTAGTCTCTCAATCAGCGTATCGCATGCAATTGATGGGTTTAACCTCGAGCTGAGGCAGGACATCCCATTAAACGGCGTAACGGCTATTTTCGGCCCAAGCGGCAGCGGAAAAACGAGCGCTCTAAACACTATCGCGGGCTTCTTACGCCCCAAATCGGGGACCGTTCGGTTTGGCTCAACGTATTGGTTTAGCGATGCAGAGAAAATCTGGGTCCCGCCGCATCGACGTAGCATCGGCACGGTGTTCCAGGACGCTCAGCTGTTCCCGCACCTCAGCGTTCGCGGCAACCTCGATTTTGCCGATCGCCGGTCGAATAAAGACAAACCTGGTCGAAGCTTTGAAGACATCGTCTCGGCAATGGCACTTCAGCCACTACTCGAGCGACGCCCTCAAACGCTCTCAGGCGGCGAGAAACAACGCGTCGCGATCGCGCGCACGCTGCTGACACGGCCCGATTTGCTTCTCTTGGACGAGCCGCTCTCAGCCCTAGACAACGCCCGAAAAGGCGAACTCCTCCCGTTCCTCGAAACGTTGAAATCGGACTTCGCGATACCGACCCTTTATGTCAGCCACGATGTCGATGAGGTCAGTCGGATCGCCGATCGCGTCATTATGATGGAGGACGGCAAGGTAATGGCCGTAGGCCGCACCGACGAGATTCTAAGTCGCTATGGTTTGGAGGCAGGCCGCAATCCCTATGAAGAGACAAGCACGCTCACAGGATCTGTCGACCACACAGAAAACGACCTATTGGCCGTAAAAGTTGGCGCAACCACAATCTGGCTCGCAGCGGATGTACACCTGGAAACTGGAACTCAAATACGTCTCAGCATTGCGGCCCGAGACGTCTCCATCGCTTTGGCGCGGCCAAGCGAGATCAGCATCCAGAATATGATCGCCGCGACCGTGAAAGACGTCCAGCCAACGAAGAGACCCGCCTTTCAAACGGTCATGCTCGACGTAGACGGGCAAGTCTTACAAGCGCGCGTCACCCGAAAAGCGGTGAAAGATCTCGCCTTACAGCCAGGCCGAGAAGTCTTTGCGCTCATCAAGAGTGCAACCTTTCACCCTTAACTCGCTTTCGCTGCCGCATGCTGAATTTCGAGAATCTCGCGGCCCAAGAAGAACGAAATCGCCGTTCGGATCAGCACTAAGAGACCGACAAAAATCAGATCCGTCAGCTCACGCGTGATCACGGTATGTACGATGTCCGACGCGATCATGAACTCGAGACCCGTTAAAATGTACGTTCCAAGGATCGTACGCGCGGTGTTCAAATTTCCGAGGTCGCTGGTGAGGCCGATGCCATGTCGCAAACCGCCCAGCAAACGAAACAGAGCCACAAAGAAACCGAATAAGATCAACGCGACTCCAATCAAGTCGATACAAATCGCCAAGCCCTCTAGAGCTTGCAAAACCGGAGCATCAAGCCCGAACGGGAGATGCTCCAGCGATGTCCCGCCCGTCATGCCCTCCATTACATGCTGGGCTTCACTCGCACTCATCACATCAACTCCGCATCGGTAATCACTTCGACGATTGACGGACCATCATGTGCGATGGCTTTTGCGAGCGCTTCATCTAACTGCTCCCGCGTTTTGACGAGCTCTCCCATGCCGCCGCAAGAGCGGGCGAACCCGGCAAAGCTTGGATTGACGAGGCTGGTTTGCCAGACTTCGAACTCGGCGGCTTTCTGCTCCTTGGAAATTTTCCCGAGCTCGGAATTGTTCATCAAAACATGCGTGATGTTCATGCCGTATTTGACGGCCGTGGTGAATTCCATCGCATATTGGCCAAACCCGCCATCGCCAGAAACCGAAATCACCTTGCGCCCCTTGTAAGGCCCCTCTTCTTGCGTCGCAGCCCAAGCGCCCATAGCCGCT
>JBCBGJ010000315.1:0-3565 GCA_038526925.1 Pseudomonadota bacterium | reverse complement strand
GCCGTGAGCATAGCGTGCACTTGTCCTCGGTGGTGGGTTTGGTGATTGAACACCTGCATGATGCATATCCCGCGCGGGCTCGTCATGCCGCGTTTTAAAGTCCCCGAATACCATTCCAAATCGCCATCGACGTCCGCCTGCGACAGGCTCTCACCCCATGCTAGAAATCTCTGATCCGCTTCGGCTCGCCGGGCTTTCAGGTCGTCCCAGTCATCATAAAGCGGAACCTCACGAGACGTGCCCGTTGGAGCCGTCCAATCCGATAAGCGGCTCATCCATAACTCATCCGCCCAGAGCACATGGGACAGGGTGGCATGGATGGATTGAAAGAAGCTTCCTCGATCCATACGCCGAGCGGTGTCTGACAAATCGTCAGCAGCTGAGTAGATGCTCTCATTCTGCCAGCGATTATATCTCGCCATGCGCTGAACGTATCCAGGTGTAATCATCCTTGGATCCTAGCGGTGCAATGCTAGCCCGTAAATGTGCCGGACCGCGGGAAGCCGCGCATCGCAACCTTACCGGCCTGAGCGCGTTTGCCGATCCATTCGCGCCATTCTGGGAAGCCGCGCATCCGGCCCGCACTATCGGTTACGATCAGCCCATCTTCCGCATGGAAGACGATTGCATCGGCGAGTTTGTCGGTCCCGCGATAGTTTTGAAGCTTATTGCCCTTACCGCGAGACATCTCTGGCAGCTCATCGATTGGGAAGATCAGAAGTTTCTTATTCGTGCCGATGACACCAACATGATCACCTTCTGCCAGATCGACTTTCAGCAACCGGCCGCCGTCCGGTACTGACACGACAGATTTACCGGCCTTACGGTTGGATTCTAGCTCACTCTCTTGGACGATGAACCCATATCCGGCGTCGGAAGCCATAATACGTTTGCGCGACCCGTCGAGTTTGAACATGCCGACAATGTCGACGCTGTCTTCCAAGTCGATGGAAATTCGGATCGGCTCGCCATGCCCGCGTCCGCCCGGGAGCTTATCGCAGGTTAGCGTGAAGGCGCGTCCATCTGACGACATCAGAATAAGTTTGTCGGTCGTGTGCACTTCTTCGGAGAAAAGAAGCGTGTCGCCGTCTTTGAACTTGGCAGAGGCCAGGTCGATGCCGTGACCCTTCATGCCGCGGATCCAACCTTTTGTTGAAAGCACTACCGTCAGCGGCTCTTTTGGCATGGAAGCTTCAAGCGCAGCGCCGACATCGATAATTGGTGCGTCTTCAAAACCAGCGCGGCGACGACCAAGCTCTGTGCTTGGGTCAAAGACTTTGCGCGCTTCTTTCAGTTCCTTTTTTACCTTTGTCCATTGGCGGCCTTCTGAGCCGAGCATGGCGACAATGTCGCTGCGCTCTTCACTGAGAGAGTCGTGTTCCTTGCGGATTTCCATCTCTTCGAGTTTGCGCAAAGCGCGGAGGCGAAGGTTGAGGATCGCTTCGGCTTGAATTTCGGTAATCCCAAACCGGTCGATCATAACTTGTTTTGGGTGATCTTCCTCTCGAATGATCCGGATCACTTCATCAATGTTCAGATACGCGATGAGATAGCCATCAAGCAGATGGAGGCGTTTCTCAATCTTATCCAAACGGAACTGAGCGCGGCGAACAACGACTTCGCGGCGATGGTCGAGATAAGCGCGCAGCACTTGGCGCAAGCCCATGACTTGCGGCGCGCCTTTGTGGAGCACGTTCATGTTGAGGCTGAAGCGCGTTTCCAGATCACAGATCCGGAACAGACTTTCCATCAAGACATCTGGTTCAACCGTCTTGGCGCGCGGCTCGAGGATGAGGCGAATGTCCTCAGCGCTTTCATCACGAACGTCGGCGAGAAGCGGAGCCTTCTTGCTCTCAATCAGGTCGGCGAGCCGCTCAATCAGTTTAGATTTTTGAACCTGATACGGAATTTCGGTGACGACGACCTGCCAAGTGCCGCGCCCGAGGTCTTCGACAGACCATTTGGCGCGCATGCGGAAGCTGCCGCGTCCAGTCTCATAGGCGTCGAGGATCGACTCTTTTGGCTCTACAATCACGCCGCCGGTCGGGAAATCCGGACCAGGCATGACTTCGAGAAGCTCTTCCGTTGTGGTGGTCTTTCGATCCACAAGCATTAGAGCGGCATCGATGACTTCAGCCACATTGTGCGGCGGAATGCTGGTTGCCATGCCCACCGCAATGCCCGTCGCGCCGTTTGCGAGGAGATTCGGGAACCCAGCTGGAAGAACGACGGGCTCTTCGTCATTCTCGTCATAAGTTGGTTTGAAATCGACCGCGTTCTCGCTGAGGCCGTCGAGCAGAAGCTGCGCCGCTTCCGTCATCCGGCTTTCAGTATAACGCATCGCGGCGGCGCTATCGCCATCTATGTTACCGAAATTGCCCTGGCCATCGACCAGCGGGTAGCGAACGGAGAAATCCTGGGCCAGGCGTACCATTGTATCGTAAATCGAGGCGTCGCCGTGTGGGTGATAATTACCCATGACCTCGCCAACGACTTTCGCACATTTGCGATAACCGCCGTCCGGGTTGAGCTTCAATTCGCGCATACCATAAAGGATACGGCGCTGAACCGGCTTTAATCCGTCGCGGACATCAGGCAGGGCCCGTGATGTAATTGTCGAAAGCGCATAAGCGAGATAGCGCTTGGTGAGCGCTTCGCTAAGCGGTTCGTTGATAATGCGATCGTCTTCTGAATCCAAAAGATCGGTCATGCGCACCCCTAAAGTCTACGATGGCGTAGAATCGCCACACTGATGTACAGGTTAACACAAAACGCCGATTGGTTAACGAAGGGATACCATGCGTCATTGGCGACTCATTTTAGTTGGTATGGCCGTTCTAGGGTTGGCGTATCTGGTGCACCGCTTTCTGCCGTATCAGCATAATCCGTTACGCCCGCCAGACCTCACGGAGCCGATTGGTCTTGCGACCTATGGCAAGCTCACCAAGCTGAAATATGACGAAGCGCTTTGCCGGGCGAAACTGGAAGAGGCGGGCGTGGAGTTCGAGGTCATTCGGGCGGACGGCGCCGAAACCCGATGCCCGTTGGAAGAGACGCTACGTTTGAAACGCTCTCTGACGCCATTCAATGCAGCGCCGCTGCGCATGACGTGCCATCAGATCGCGGCGCTTCATATTTGGGAGCGAAACGTCCTCCATCCCGAGGCGGAAAAGATTTTTGGGTCGCCTTTGCGCCAAATCCGAACCTATGGTTCTTTCAGTTGCCGGAATATTGCGGGGACCCGAACGCGGTCACAGCACTCTTATGCGAATGCAATCGATGTTTCGGGGTTCGTTTTGGAGGATGGGACGCAGATCAGCGTGCGTCAGCACTGGCGTGAGAAAAGTGATGCGGGAAAGTACTTAACCCGGGTCCATAAGAAAGCCTGTAGGCTTTTTTCGACCACGTTGGGCCCCGATTATGACGCTGCCCATGCCGATCATTTCCATCTCGACATGGGCAGCGTTGAAACGTGTCGTTAAAACAAAGCCTTAGGCTTAGTCTTGCTTACATGTATAGCCGTCTTCGGTGACTTTCTCGACGGTTCCTGGTCCACCAAAACGAA
>JBCBGJ010000314.1:0-3565 GCA_038526925.1 Pseudomonadota bacterium | reverse complement strand
CTTTTCGGCGGCATCGCGCATCGCAGCAAGATCAACCACCGCCGGAAAGCTCGGGGCCAGCGCCGAAGACATTAACCCGCAAGTGCCGGTCGACCTGGTGATCGATCACTCGGTTCTGGTGGATAGCTTTGCGGGACCAGAGAGCTTTCAGCGCAATGTCGAGATCGAGTATGAACGCAACCAAGAACGTTATGAATTCTTGCGCTGGGGCTCGACCGCGTTTGAGAATTTCCGCGTCGTCCCGCCCGGCACTGGCATCTGTCACCAAGTGAACCTTGAATATCTCGGCCAAACAGTTTGGACCAAAGAGGTGGATGGCGAGACCATCGCTTACCCGGATACGTGCGTGGGCACAGATTCCCACACGACCATGATCAATGCGCTCTCAGTCCTCGGCTGGGGCGTTGGCGGAATTGAAGCCGAAGCCGCCATGCTCGGACAACCTGTCTCGATGCTGATCCCGGAAGTCATTGGCTTCAAACTGACTGGAAAACTCCCTGAAGGCGCCACCGCAACGGATTTGGTTCTGACCGTGACCAAGATGATGCGCGACTATGGCGTGGTGGCGAAGTTCACCGAATTCTTCGGGCCTGGTCTCGCCAACCTCACCCTCGAAGACCAAGCGACTTTGTCAAACATGTCGCCGGAGTTTGGCTCAACCTGCGCCTTCTTCCCAGTCGATCCGGACACAATCAATTACATGACCAATACTGGCCGCGACGATGACCGCATCGCCCTGGTTGAAGCCTATGCCAAGGCACAAGGCTATTGGCGCCCGGATATGGATGACCCAACCTTTACCGACACGATTGAGCTCGATCTTTCCACTGTCGTGCCGAGCATTTCAGGGCCGAAGCGCCCGCAGGACCAAGTCTTGCTGTCGGAAGCGGACACCAAATTCGCAGACGCCATGGTCAAAGAGTTCGGCACCGCCGCCGATGACGCCACCGCCATCCAGGTTGAAGGACAGGACTTCACCGTCACACATGGCGATGTGTTCATCGCGGCGATCACATCCTGCACGAATACGTCCAATCCAAGCGTGCTCATCGCTGCCGGTCTGCTCGCGCGCAAAGCCGCGGCGCTTGGCCTTAACCGGAAGCCTTGGGTAAAGACCTCCTTCGCACCGGGCTCGCAAGTCGTGACCGATTATTTGGACAAGGCCGATCTCACCAAAGATCTGGACGCGCTCGGCTTCAATCTGGTCGGCTATGGCTGCACGACCTGTATCGGAAATTCTGGCCCGCTGCAGCCGGAGATCGCCAAAGCCATCGCGGAGGGCGATTTGGTCTCGTGCTCGGTTCTGTCGGGCAATCGTAATTTTGAAGGCCGTATCGGCCCGGACATTAAAGCAAACTATCTCGCCTCGCCGCCATTGGTCGTCGCCTATGCGATTGCAGGTTCGCTCAAGATCAACATCACGACCGACCCGCTCGGGCAGGATCAGGATGGCAATGATGTCTATTTGAAAGATCTCTGGCCAACCTCGCATGAGATTGCCGAAATCATGGCCGAGTGCGTGACGCCTGCTATGTTCTCTGAGCGCTATTCAGACGTCTTCAAAGGCGATGAGCAGTGGCGCGACATTGAAGTGTCTGGCGGTAAGACGTATGGCTGGCCGCTCGGCTCAACCTATGTGCAGAACCCGCCTTATTTCGAAGGTATGACCGGCGACGTAGAAGCGCCGGCTGATATCCATAAAGCGCGCGTGCTCGCCCTGTTTGGCGACTCGATTACGACGGACCACATCTCACCGGCAGGCTCAATTAAAGCCTCCAGCCCGGCTGGCGAGTATTTGCAGAGCAACCAAGTGAATGTGCTCGACTTTAACTCCTATGGGTCGCGGCGCGGTAATCATGAAGTGATGATGCGCGGCACCTTCGCGAACATTCGGATCAAGAACCAAATGGTGCCGGGTGTCGAAGGCGGCGTTACCATTCATCATCCGAGCGGCGATCAAATGCCGATCTATGATGCGGCCATGCGCTATATGGAAAAGAATGTTCCGCTCGTGGTGTTTGCGGGCACGCTTTACGGCAATGGTTCATCTCGAGACTGGGCGGCAAAGGGGACCATCCTGCTTGGCGTCCGCGCCGTGGTTGCAGGATCGTTTGAGCGGATCCACCGCTCCAACCTGATCGGGATGGGCGTTCTTCCGCTCGAGTTTGACGAGGGTGTTTCTTGGGAAAGCCTTGGCCTGAAGGGCGATGAGCAGGTCACGATTGAGGGGATCAACACGATCAAACCGCGCCAGCGCGTTGAGGTTCAGATCACCAAAGCAGACGGCTCAACTGTGACCGCAAATACGACGGTGCGGATCGATACAGACAATGAGCTCGACTATTATCGCAATGGCGGCATCCTACATTATGTCCTGCGCAATCTCGCGCATGAGGCGGCGTAACGCAGTTCTCACGCCGACGTGAGTTTTAAGTGGGCAAAGAAACGGGTATGAGGGCCTTATGATACGCGTTCTCGCCTTCCTTGCCCTTGCGGTGTCCGCCTTTGGAGCGGCGTCTGCTGAGACAGACCGGCCGGTTTTGATTGAGCTGTTTGCCAATCAAAATTGCCCAGCCTGTCCAAAAGCGCACCGCACAATGAAGCAAATTGAGGCCGAGCGGGACGACGTTCTGATCCTGACCTGGACGGTCAATTATTGGGATTATCTCGGTGAGCCAGATCCGATGGCGATGCCAGCCGCGAAGGATCGTCAGATGGCCTATACGGACCGTCTGAGTTTGCGCGCGCCTTACACGCCGCAGTCTTTCTACGATGGCGCTAAGGAATGCCCAGGCACTAAAAAGCGGCGCATTCGCAAGAATATCAATCAGCGCTTAGACCTGCGCGATAAAGGGGCGCCAATTCTTGATTGGGACGGTCAACAGATCCGCGTAACCGGCGCCAGCGATGAAACGCTTGAGCTGATGAAAGTAGAATATCTGAGCGGCGACGCGAACGAGACCAGCATGGTCAATCCCGTGACGGCCGTTGATTCCCTGGGCCTCTGGGTTGAGCGAAATCAAACGTTCGACATTGCTTGTACATCGACTTGTGCGGTGCTGTTGCAAGAGCAAGACACGGGCGAAGTGATTGCGGTGAAAGCGCTAAACTAGTCGTCTAGTGTTTGCGCGATAGCGCATCGAGTTGTTCCTGCATCGCCGCCATCTGAACTCGAAGCAGATCCATTGGATCATCCATGCTTGGCGCTTCTTTTTCGCCGCGCTTCGGCTTTTTCGGCGTCATGCCGGGCGTGAACATACGCATCGCGTTTTCAAACATTTCCATGTTCGCTCGCGCTTGTTTCTCAAACATGGTGAACGGATTGGCGCTGCCCATGGCCGACTTCCATCGGTCCTGACTCTCGGCAAAACTGTTCATGCTCATCTCGAGCCAAGCGGGCAACAAGCTTTGCGAACCTGCGCCATAAAACCCAATCAGTTTCCGCAAGAAGTTCACCGGCAGGGCGCCTTCACCCTTATTCTCTTTTTCAAAGATGATTTGCGTCAGCACCTGGCGTGTCAGGTCCTCGCCAGACTTGGCGTCTACGACTTCAAAATCGACCTCT
>JBCBGJ010000313.1:0-3567 GCA_038526925.1 Pseudomonadota bacterium | reverse complement strand
CGGTTCTGATCAAGCGGTTTGTATTGCGGCTCCACCGTGGCGGAGAAACGACCAGACTGCCGATAAAGCTCCAAAATGCGCTGCACGTCTGCCTGCACGCGAGCTGCAATACAAACCGCTAGATCAGAACCGCGTGGATTTGGTGTTCGTGATGACGGAAGGCCCGGTCACTGGGGTCCGCTCCATCAACTTCATCGGTAATGAAGCTTATTCCGACAGACGTTTGCGTAGCGAGGTCGTTACGAAACAATCGCGTTGGTGGCGTTTCTTCAGCTCTAATGACAATTACGATCCGGGACGGTTGGAGTTCGATCGCGAACTCCTGCGCGAGTTCTATCAGAACAAAGGCTATTATGATTTCCGCGTGATCAGCGCGGTGGCTGACCTGACCCCAGATCGCGAAGACTTCTACATCACCTATACGATCGATGAAGGCGAGCAATATACGTTCGGCGAGGTCGATGTCGAAACCGCTCTAGATAAGCTCAGCAGTGAAGGCTTGAAGCGCGCCGTTCCGTTCAGCGAAGGGGACCTGTTCCGCGGCGATCTCATCGAGGACACGATCGATACGCTGACCTACGCTGCAGGTATTGCCGGATATGCGTTCGTAGACATCACACCCCGCCTCGAAGCGGATCCAGAGACGCGCAAAGTCAACGTAACCTTTGCGATTGATGAAGGCCCGAGAGTCTACATTGAACGGATTAATATTAACGGGAACACCCAAACACTCGACCGGGTTATTCGTCGTGAACTGAGGGTCACTGAGGGCGATGCCTTTAACCGTGTTCTGCTAGATCGGTCGCGCAACCGGGTCCGTGCACTAGGCTATTTTGAAAATGTTGAAATTACGGAGCGAGCGGGCTCTCGGGCCGACCGTACTGTTGTCGACATTGATGTCGAGGAAACGGCCACAGGCGAGCTTTCCTTTGCGGCTGGTTTCTCGTCGGTTGATTCCTTCTTGTTGGACCTTAGCGTCACACAGCGGAACCTGCGCGGACGCGGCCAAACCTTTGTCGCCCGTGTTTCAGCCTCTGACCGGCAGCAATTTGTAGACTTCCGCTTCCAGGAACCTCGCTTCTTGGACCGAAATCTTTCTGCAGGTCTTGAATTGTTTTCAACCCGCTCGGATTTCTTGGATATCTCGCAGTTTGAGTCGGAGACGATCGGAACTGGGATTAATTTTGGCTTCCCAGTCACCGACAATACGGGCCTGCAGGTCAGATATCGATTGCAGTATGATCAAATCAATATTCGAGACCAGAACGTCATCATCGATGATTCAGGCTTGATTGTTCAGTCGCTGGTCCAAACCGGCGGTCAGGACACACCCGATAATATATTCGATGACGACTTCCGAGTTGTTGATGAACGTGACGTACTCGATGGACAGCGTCTCGTTGATCAGTGTTCAACCCAGGTCATCAGTCGGCGTATCGTATGTGACAATGAGCGATCTGATATTACGTCTTTGGTCGGCTACTCTTTTAATTGGGATCGACGAAACGACCCGATCGCCCCAACAGGGGGATTTGATTTCTCAGTTAGCCAAGATGCCGCGGGGCTTGGGGGTGATGTCCAATATATCCGCAGCGAACTTACCGGCGCTGCTTATCGCGGGATCTTCCGCGGTGTCCGTGCAAGCGTTCGTCTGTCCGGCGGTTATATCGAGCCATACGGCAATGATGACCGCATCCTGATCAATAACCGCTTCTTCCGCGGCGGATCGTCCTTCCGTGGCTTTGATGTCGCGGGCATCGGACCGCGAGAGATCATTACGCTCACTGATGAGAATGGTCAGATCACGGATGTGAAACCGGGCCGCTCCTTAGGCGGTAAAGCTTATTACCAGGCGACAGGCGAGCTGACGGTTCCGAACTATTTGCCGGAAGAGTATGGCATCCGAACCAAGCTGTTTGTTGAAGCAGGCGGTCTTGGAATTCTCGATGATGCAGATTTGCGCGATCCAATTTTTGGCCAACTAGGCGTTGGCGCGTTTAACGGCGTTCGGTTCAACGGTGTGCCGCTTGGTACTCCGGCAGTGAGCCAAATCAAAGACGGGCTAGGCCTTCGCGCCTCTGCTGGTCTCTCAATCGGCTGGGACTCACCGTTCGGACCTATTCAGTTCGACTTCTCACAAATACTTCGCAAGGAAGAGTACGATAGAACGGAGACATTCCGCTTCAGTACCTCTACCCGTTTTTAGCAGATATCTCTACAGGAGAGAGTAAAATGATCCGCGTAAAATCCATTCTCGCAACGTTGGCATTGGCCGTGTCTGCAGCATTTGCTGTCAGCCCCGCAGCGACCGCGCAAGGAACCAAAGTGGTCGTCATCGACCGAGTTCAAATCTTTTCCCAAAGCCAAGCTGGCCAGGATATTCAGACGAAAATTCGTGCAATCGAAACCACAATGCAAGGTGAGCTCAAGCCTTTGGCGGATACACTCACTGCTGATGGCGCGTCATTGCGGACCAAATCAGAAGGCAAAACGCAAGAGACAGTCCGCGCCGATGCGGCGTTGATGTCTGAGATCGAAGCCTATTCTCGCAAAGCCAACGATTTCGAGCGTAAGCGTCAGATCGCGGCACAAGAGTTAGCGCTGACGGAACGCAAAGCGCTTGTGGACTTCAACAACGCGCTCATTCCTGTCCTTCAGCAAGTGATTGCAGAGAACAGCGCAAACGTAATCCTCGATAAATCTCAAGTGGTTTATGTGGACGACGCGACCGATGTGACGCAGTCTGCCATTACGAAACTCAATGCAAGCACGCCAACTGTTCAAGTTGTACGTCAGAGCCTGCCGACACAGCAGCCTCAGCAATAGTCCATTTGGGGGGCTGATGCCGATAGATCAGCGTTTCTTTGATTATCAGGGCCCGCAATCACTGCGGGCCCTTTTAGCCATTTGCGGGATAGATAATGATGACGAACGCGATGCCGAGATTTCTGGCATTGCCTCATCAGAGAACGCCGTGGAAGGCGATTTGTGCTTTTTCGAGGGAAACGCATCTCAAGCGGCAAATGTGAGCGCGCGAGCCGCCGCTTGCTTTGTGATGCCCGCAGCCGCTTCTGGTCTTCCTGACAGTGTCATACCGATCGAGTCGAAGCACCCTCGAACCAGCCATAAGTTGGCGAGTGAAGCTTTGTATCAGCTCAAAGACTGGCAGGCGGCCGGGAATGCGCCATCTGTCCACGAGTCTGCGATTATTGCTCCGACCGCCTTTATAGGCTCGGGCGCTGCGATTGGAGCGGGGACGACGATCGGGCCAGGCGCTGCAATTGGCCCAGGTGTTCAGATCGGTGAGAACTCCGTAATCGGGGCGAACGTCTGCGTGCGCTGTGCCTTGATTGGCAATCACGTCAAACTTTATTCAGGCGCCTCCGTTGGCGAGGCAGGATTTGGAGTGACCGTCGGACCAGAGGGCGCCGAAGACGTGCCGCAATGGGGGCGGGTGATCATTCAGGACTATGTCACCGTTGGCGCCAACACATGTATCGATCGCGGGGCGTTCTCAGATACGATCATTGGCGAACGCACCAAGATCGATAATCTCGTTCAAATCGC
>JBCBGJ010000312.1:0-3573 GCA_038526925.1 Pseudomonadota bacterium | reverse complement strand
ATGGGGTTTTGATGTCGATCAATATGGTCGACGGCAAAGTTCGCTCCAACAAAACGGTCCTGGGCAAGGTTCCCTCATTTGAGCCGCGCGAGACAGCCGATCCGTGGATCAGCTTGAATGCAGTGACCATTTTGACCGGGACTCATGCTTCAGAAGATGAGCAAGGGCGCGTTGTTTTAACTCTGGACGAGCGTCTCTTACCGCAGTTCGGGCTCGAGCTTTGGGTCAATGGTGTGCCGATCGACACCTTTGAGAACGAGCCGCGCACGATTGGACCCATTTTGCTAGTTCCATTGCGCCCTATCGTTGAGGAATTGGGCCATGAGCTGTCTGTCGAAAATGGCGTTGTCATCGTTCGCCGCCAGCAGGATCAAGCGACGATACGACTAGAGCTGGCAACGGGCCTCGTATCGGTCAACACAACCCCGCGCGGCGTCGCGCCCAATATTCAACTCGCCGATCGTGAGGAATTGATTCTGCCATTCGGGGCAGTCGAGAGCCTCACCGGTACCCACATCAAGCTCGTCCCTCGCACGAACCGTGTGGAAGTCACATTGGACAATCGATTGACCTCTGCGGTGCTGCCCGGTGCGGATATTTCAGAGGAAGCGAAAAACACGCCGCTAACCCTCGAGCATTTGACTTATCAGGTGAGCGATCGCGGTCCTGTGCGCGTCGAAACGGTAGGCCATTGGAGCAAATATAATTTCCGCACCCAGGTAGAAACAGCAGGCGGCCTCGAGAATTTGGCAGGCAAGCAGCCTGGCTGGGCGTCTGTCGATATCGCTTCGATGGACGGGTGGACCGCGACGGTCGGCGATTACACCTCTGATTATCGCGAGTTGAACGGGGTCGGAGCAAACCGGATGCGCGGGATTGCCTGGCGTAAGCAACGCGACAGCGGGTCGGTGCTCGCCCTCGCCGCAGGAACAGCCTTGGTCGGTAGCAAAGAGGATAGCGATTCCGTTGCCGTCCCGGACTTCGACGGTTTTGTCGCTGGTGGACGTCTGATCTCAAAAGACCAAACACAGGATGTCGGTGTTTCTGTTGGAGTATCAGGGGATGGCGCACAATCCTCTGCTGTTCTCGATGGCCAAAAATCATTCTACTTCAACAATCGCGATAAAGGCCTGCAATCTGCCTATGTTTCCGGTGATTTGGGCGTCTTTAGTGGTGACACAAGCGGCGTGGATGTTCAGGCGCGTGGATCTTTGAACTATGCGATCAATCAGCAGCTGGGTTTGTCGGCGTCGGCTGGATACGAAGGCGAAAAATTCGCCTCCGGTGGAAATCGAGCCTCCTTTGAGGGCGTTTTTGATCAGCGAAACGGCGCTCGGACGAATCTGTCAGTCGGCACGACCTGGCGCGCAAAACAAAAGATAGGTCCGTTACATCGCGTCACTGTGAGCGGGCGCGGTACGCTCCGCCACGAAGGCGGAGAAGAGAGCAAAACCGCGACGACACTCTCTGCGTCTGTGAACGCACAGGTCGGTGAGCGTGGCCCGTCAGTGTCTGCTATCGTTCAGACCAGCACCACCGAGGTGTCTGGCGCGTCTCAAAAGGCGGACTCTGTTCGGCTGCGCGCCGTGCAACGCTTCGATTATGGTTCGGTCTCAGCTGCCTACAGCTACACGACGGACCAAGACGGCGAGAAAAACCAGCAATTTGTCGCGACGGCTCAGGTCAATCCTTACAAACGGACATTTGAGAATGGTGCCAGCGTACAGGTTGTCCCAAACATGGCTTTAAACTGGGATGGGGAGCAGACACGCATCAATGCTGGCGCTTCTGTGGTTGCCGACTCAGGTGCAGCTTTGGGGCCGCGCCTCAATGTGCGCTCGCGGCTCTCATCTTTCTCGAGCTATGCGTCTGAAAGTGAAACGGCTCAAACGACCGGCATGCTCGGCTCGATGGAAGCGCGATATGCGCTAACGCGGAATGCCGAATTGACCGCGATCTATACCGATGATTTCCGGGGCCGTTCTGATCTATCGGTCGGCGTTCGCGGATTGGTTCGGTTTAACCCGCCGCGAGTCAGCCGTATCCCAGACGATGGGCGCGGCGTTCTTAATGGCCGGGTGTTCCTGGACCGAAATCGCGATGGAATTCGTCAAGACAATGAGCCGGGTGTTCCGGGAGTCCGCGTGAAAGTGATTGGGACCAGAATGGGCCTGAACACGACCGGTGAGGGTTACTTCACCATCCAGAACATTCCTCAAGGATTATATGCGTTGACCGTCAGTCGGAAAAGCTTGCCACTAGGCTACCTCGTTCCGGAAGATGCGCAGCCTCGTGTGACGGTTGGGGCAGGTCGCCGTTCGGATGTTGAAATTCCGCTTATTCTCTCCGGACAAGTTCGAGGCACCGTTTTCATTGATGACAATGCCAATGGCGAAGTCGATTCAGGTGAAGAGCGCTTAGAGGGGCAATGGATCTCGCTAGTGCCGAAAGATGGAAGTGAGCCGATCAACGTTCACTCCGCGGCCTTTGGTCAATATGGCTTCGAAAGCATAATGCCAGGCGAATATACGGCGCGGACAACGGTCGCGGGACAGCCGGTGAACGTGGATATCGTCGTCGATCCGAAAAACCCGTTTGTTGTCGCAGCTATCCCGATCCCTCCGGATTTGGGGGAGTCTGGGGCCGGGCTGGACTTCAGTTCGGGCGTTTTAGGGGAGCCATAGAGTCTTGTAACAAAAAAGCCCGCTCAAACGAGCGGGCTTTTTGATGTTCTTGAGCGAGCGCGACTTATTCGTCGTCTTCTTTCAAAAGTTCTTCTTTTGAAACGGTCTCATCTTTGACCTTTGCGACCTCAAGGATGTGATCGACGACTTTTTCTTCGTAGATCGGTGCGCGCAGCTGAGCCATCGCGTTAGGATCTTTTTGGAAGAACTCGATCACCTGGCGCTCTTGTCCTGGGAAGTTGCGGGCTTCGTTGATCAGCGCTTGCTGCACTTCTTGCTCATTGATTTGAATATCGGCAACGCGGCCGATTTCAGCCAGAACAAGACCAAGGCGAACACGGCGCGCCGCGATTGCGCGATACTCTTCCTTCAAATCGTCTTCTGACTTGTCTTTGTCTTCCTCAGCTGTGCGACCAGCATCCATTTCAGCCTGCAGCTGTTGCCAAATTTGATTGAACTCTTGGTCGACCATTTTTGGTGGAAGCTCAAAGTCGTGCTTTTCATCCAGCGCGTCGAGGAGACTGCGCTTAGCTTTTGAGCGAGACGCGCCGCTGAACTCGTTCTGAATTTGCTCAGTGACAAGCTCTTTAAGTTTGTCGAGATCGTCGAGGCCAAGGCCTTTCGCAAATTCATCGTCAACGTCCGGCGTTTTCGGCGCGCGAACTTCGTGGACTTTAACTTCGAAGACTGCGTCTTGCCCGGCTAGGTTCGGAGCCTGGTAATTCTCAGGGAACGTCACGTTGACGTCTTTTTCGTCTCCAGCTTTGACGCCGATCAGCTGATCCTCGAAGCCTGGGATGAAGCTGTTCGAGCCAAGAACAAGCGTGTGCTCTTCAGCGGCGCCGCCTTCAAACGGCTCGCCGTCTAGCTTGCCGAGAAAGTCGATGAC
>JBCBGJ010000311.1:0-3576 GCA_038526925.1 Pseudomonadota bacterium | reverse complement strand
GCTTCGTCGAAGTGAATATCTGGTGGCGGGGTCACCCCCAGCAAATTGGCTGCAAACTCTATCACGTCTTGCGTCTGGCCTGAAGTCGCTGTTGCAGTCTGGCGCGCTCGGTGCGTTCAACCTGTGCGACGACGAGGCGGCGCCGCCGCAAGACGTGATAGAGTTTGCAGCCAATTTGCTGGGGGTGACCCCGCCACCAGATATTCACTTCGACGAAGCAGAACTCTCCCCAATGGGGCGCAGTTTCTATGCAGAGTGCAAACGCGTTGCGAATGCGCGGATAAAGGCCGCCACAGGGTGGCGACCGAAATATCCGACTTATCGCGAAGGGCTGAGTGCGATTGCCGCCCAAATGGCTTAGCTGGATGCGCCGCCCATGAACCCGAGATTGGTCTGATTGAAATTGTTCAAGTTCGGAAGCGTGGAGCGAAGCTCACTATTGTCGAGCCCGAACCATGAGCCCATCGTCGCGGCGTATTGTTCAACTGATGTCGTCGGAATCATGCGCCCACGTGTCTTTGTAAACGAGCCGCCATCGACGTCTGCGAATGGAATTTCACCATATAGGCGTTTGCCCTGTACATCTCCGCCAGCGACGATGTGGTGTCCGCCCCAACCATGGTCTGTACCGTTGCCATTATCGATCATGGTGCGGCCAAAGTCAGACGCGGTAAACACAACTACATTGTTCCACTCACCGATTTCAATCATGGCCTGACGGAAGGAAGAGATTGCTGCTGCAAGTTCGGAGTGAAGGCCGCCAATGCTATTGGCTTGGTTACTGTGCGTGTCATAGCCGCCTGTTGAAACATAGAACATTTGTCGCGAAACGTTCAGGAACTGACGAATCTTAATGGTCTCTGCAACGGACCGCATCTGGCGCGAAACGCGATCATCGGCAAACTCAGTTGCAAACGGCGTCGCGTTCGCTTGGGCCTCAGCGAATTGCGCTGTGTTGTCGACGGCTTTCGACGTCGCCGTAGCAATGTCTTGTTCAAAGACGTTTTGGCTTTGGAAATCGCGTTTTGCCAAGAAGCTGCGGATTTTATCTCGCGCAGCATCATCGCCATCAGCATAGCCCAGCAATCCGCTATTATTGTAGAGGTTCGGCTCTGAGACTCCGCTCGTTCCGACTTTAAACTGTGTGACATCCTCACCCGCGAGGAAGACATCGTTTGAACTTGTCGCGATTGCTGAGAAGATGCGGTTTTGGTTTGGCGCAGAGGCGACGACGCGATCCATGAACCGCCCCCCCCAACCGCGGCTAACGCCTTCAACACCAAACGACATCCAAGTCGACTGCTGATCATTGTGAGAGAAGAGGCGCTTTGGCAGGATCGCCGTATTGTTCTCCATAGCAACGCGCGTTGTAGGCTCGATGAGCGGGCCAACATTGCCGACCACAGCCAGGTCACCAGCCTCAAACATGGAATGAAGCGGCGCGAGCTGAAGCGGCATCCCGAATTGGCGCCCGCCAAACTCACCCGCATTATCGAGGTTCATCTGCAAGATGTTGGCGCGGTTTCGGGTCGAATTAGACGAGTCGGAATTGTAGGCACCGAACAAGCCGCTGCGGACATTGCGCAGCTGATTGTAAGACGCCTGGTCATACGGCAAAATCGTATCAGCTCCGTCCATTCCCCCTTTCAGGAAGATACAGACCATGGCTTTGTATCCGCTCGTATTAGCGGCCCAAGCATTGTTGAATCCAAGGCTCGACATAGAGCCGAGGCTGCTTGCGAAACCCGCTGTGCCGAGGCCTGCAAGGACGTGGCGACGTGAAATATTGGCCATTTTAATCTCCTTCAGACCTACCAGGTGACCGCGTAAGACGGTGAGTTCAGAACCAGAGCAACAGCCGTCTGAACCATATCTTCATGGTCGTCGGCGATGGTTTCGGGACTATTAGTTCGGATTTCGACAGTGCTGATAATATCAACAATGTCGGCTTTCTCTGCCGTGGCCATGCGTCCACCAGTCAGCAAGTTGTCTAAGTGATCGACGAGGGCGGTTGGATCATCCACAAGCGCAAGTTCATCGCTATAGTCTGGAGTGTAAGTTTCAATATCGCGATCCCGCTGAGAGCCTCTGTCGAAGGCAAAGTCGGTTATGAAATTCAAGTATCCGACAGAGCTACTTTCATTGACGATCTGAAACTCAGGAACCGTGATATTGCGGTCGCCAGCATTCGTGCCCGGTGCGATGTATCCGGGTCGGTAGAAGTTAAACACAGACGGCGAGCGGAAAGCTTGCTGACCGAGGGAGTTCTCTGAACTGCGTGTATCTCTCAGGCGACGTTCATTTCCAGCATCCACACCGCTAACGTCGAAGGCGCGAGCCCAGTGCGTGAAACGTAGAATTGGTTCGCGAACCTTACCGCTTATGATTGTGGCCCCGCTGGTTTCATCGAGGAAGGTCGAGTCGTCTAGAAGCACCGCAGCAAGCGTTGCCTGTAAATCGCCTCGCTGCCCGGTCCCAAACGTGCGTCCCCCTGCCGCTGTGTAGCGGCCTGTTTCAAAGGCATTCGCCACGCGCCCAACATATGCCGGAGATGGGTCCGATTGGGTAAACCGCTGAATCAGCTGCCTGGACACGAACGGCGCCACGTTCGGATGCTCAAAGATTGTATCCAGCGCCCGGTCGATACTCTCTGTACCAGATGTGCCTTCTGGAATGGTCGTACCGAGGAATGATTTTTCGAGCTCAGAATGCTCCTCAGGGTACATTTCCATCGGATTGATGCCGCCATCTTGCGGCTCTTTCCTAAAGTCTCCGCCGCTCCAGGACAGACCTGTAAAGACTCTGGCGAGCCCCTCGATGTCGTCATTGGTATAGGTCTCAATCTGCTGCCCTTGCGCATCGAGTTTGGGTGAACCATCCATATTCAGCTCGATTAAGCCAATCGAGAAGAGTTGAAGGATTTCGCGGGCATAGTTCTCGTCCGGCATACGCCCCTTATTCGGGTCGCCTTTGCGGTTTGCGAGATAAGTCAGCCATTGTCCCATGGCGGGGGAGTAGGTCACCTCTTCAAGCAGATCGCGATAATTGCCCAGCGCGTTGCGGATCAGGATATCCTGATAGTAAGCACGCGTTGGTTGATCGGAATCTGCAGCGTCTGAATAAACAAGGATCTGTGAGAGCGCGAAGGCCATGCGTTGACGCACTTGGTCATTCGCTGTGACGATGTGATCCCAGTAAAGTTCGTTAATCCGCTGGCTCTGAAGGCGTCCGTCAGAATTGCGCGGCTGTGCCAACAAGTCCGGCATTGTCAGCGATGTGCTCTTTGAAAACTCTGTCGCGAGCCAGTCGGCTGCGTCGCGTCCATTTAGCGAAACGATCTCGCTCTTGGTTCCGCCGAACGTCGCGCGGGCTAGGAAGCGTGAGGCTTCCAATTCGCTGTCTATCTTGGAAGACGGCTCAACGGGCGGCGCACTGCCGCCGCCACTTCCTCCGCCGGCACCTGGTGTTCCAGGTGGCACAGAAGATCCACCCCCTCCGCCGCCGCCTCACGCTTCCTAGCCCGCGCGACGTTCGGCGGAACCAAGAGCGAGATCGTTTCGCTAAATGGACGCGACG
>JBCBGJ010000310.1:0-3600 GCA_038526925.1 Pseudomonadota bacterium | reverse complement strand
ATGCGGTCGATCGCTTCGTTGATCGAGCTTTCTTTTTCAATGTAGAGGTCGCGCCGAGGCACATAGGCTTCAGGCTGATAATAGTCATAGTACGATACGAAATACTCGACTGCATTGTTGGGGAAGAAGGATTTGAACTCCCCATAGAGCTGAGCTGCGAGCGTTTTATTTGGCGCTAAAATCAAGGCTGGGCGCTGTGTCGCCTCAATGATCTTGGCCATCGTGAAGGTTTTGCCGGTCCCGGTTGCGCCAAGTAGAACTTGATCCCGTTCTCCGCCTTGGATGCCTTCTACAAGCTCAGGAATCGCAGTGCGTTGATCGCCAGCTGGATCATAAGGCGAGCTTACTTTCAGCTCGATCCCGCCTTCTAGTTTTTCCCAGCGGCGGTCGGGCCGATGCGGGGTCCACTCACTGGATGATAAGCCGCCGACAGCGTCCAGGGCTGCGCCGCTTAGATTTAGAATACTGGGCGCCTCTGAGACGCCGGGACCACTATTGTTCGGCATGTCCTCTAATTAGGTGTTTTTCAGGTCACCGCAAACAAAAAGGGCGGCCTCAATGACCGCCCTCCTCTGCTACTGACAGAAATTGTCTACATGCCACATGTTGTCGCCAAGAACCGTTCCATCTCGGTCAATACACGATCTTTATGTTCGGGCAGCCATTTATTCCCTTGGTGCCCCATTTGCTTCAGCGTGATGAACTCACTTTGAGGCTGACTCCTCTTAATCGCGTTGTAAAAATCGCGGCTGTGGAAAATCGGGACACGCACATCATAGTCGCCGTGATACAGCAGAATTGGGATGTTGGCATGCTTCGTGTTGGCTTGCGGGTCCATACCTGTCACCGTATTTCCCTGTACAACACGTTGTATGCGGTTATCCCCCCACTCGTTTTCGATACGAGCAAGGTTCGCAACGCCGGCGCCAGAAATCGCGCATTGATATGGGCTATTTGGACGAACGGCCGCAGCGATCGATGCGAAGCCACCATAAGAATATCCGTGGATCGCGATTTTGTCGGCATCAACATATCCGTTCTCAATCAGCCAGGTTGCAGCATCGTCTTTGTCATCCTGCATTTTCTGCCCCCATTCGCGGTCACCTGCTGTCCAGAGCGCACGGCCCCAGCCAGCGCTTCCGCGAAATTGAGGTCGCAGAACAATGTAGCCACGGCTCGCGAAATATTGTGTCCAACCGGAACCATCGAAACCATCAAAGTCACGCGCCCAAGGTCCACCATGAGGATGGACAATAGCGCCGCGCGCTTTCTGACCGTCCTGATAGCCTGCCGGCATCGTAATGAGCGCTGGGATTTTCATGCCATCGCGAGCGTCATAATAAACGAACTCAGACTTGCCGAGGCTATCGGTATCGATCCATGGGCGTTCTGAACCGATGACTGCAACCTTCGCTTTATCAACGAGCAGGAAGTAGGCAGGCGGAAAGTCTCCCGCGCTTACTGTGAAAAGGACTCGGTTGCGATCCTGGGTATAGTCATCCAGTACTACATTTTTACCTGGGAAGGCCGCGTCCAATCCATCTTGAATGGACTTCATCTCTGGGTCGAGCCAGTAGGTTTTTCGCACCGGGCCATCATATGTGAAGCCGATAACCTCACCAAAATCTTCTTCTCGCTGGGAGGTTATGACGCTTGAGATATCGAATTCGGGGTGCGCGAAGACCGGTTCAGAGCTGAATGTGTTCGCAACAGTATCATAAAGGTAGACAGAGACTTTATCGTCAAATTTGTCCGTCATAATGAAGTACTTGTTGGTACCTTCTTGCAGTGCCTCAGGCGACATAGTGTATCGGTTTGAAATCTCCGTCGTCAAAGGCGCTTCATTCTCAAGCTTACCTGTTTCCGGATTGTATAAGCGGATATACTGACGCCAAGCGCCGTCTTCGAACTCAAGCTTCGTGGCCGTGATAACAGAGCCATCGCGATTGCTGACGCCGTAACCCTCTTCTTCACTGGCTTTGTACAAAAACTTTTCACGACCGGTTTCCAGATTGTGCTCAAAGTAGCTCGTTCCGTTCTTGGTCGTGGCACGAGAGATGATCACCTTTGACGGATCAAGCGGAAGCAAAGATGCGATTTGCGTTTCACCGACAAGTTCAAAGCAACGAAGCAGGTTTTTACTCGCGCCGACTTCTGCGCGTCCATTTGGCAAATCGTCGATCTTTTTGATTCGCTCATTGCCCATGTAGACCTTTTGCAGGTACTTTTTTGTCGCGCCGGTCGTTTTACCTTCTCCGCAGCCCTCTAGAGCTCCGGCATAGGGTTGCACCGTGAACCATAGCGATTTCTTTTGCTTCAGCGCGCTTGCGGAGAAAAATAAACTACGACCGCTTGTCGGCGTGATATTTGACGGTACCAAAGGCTTCGAGACATCGATATCTCCGCTCAGGTCCCAATAGGCTGCGGCCCCCTGCTCACCATCGCGAGTTGGGTCGGCCACCACGCCCACCAACATATCGCCCTCAAGTGACATGGACACCTCTGAGACAGACGGAAATTTGGCAAAATCCTCACTGTTCAACGGTTTAACATCAGAATGGGCTGCAAATGCAAAACTCGCAGCAAGCGTGGCTGCAAGCGACAAACGCTTCATCATATTTATCCCCTGGATTTTCATTCTCTATTCGTTACGCACAAATCTATTTTCGTCGCTAAACCGCCGGGGTCAAGGCGAAGAATGCAAATACGGACCACGGTTTCGCGATATTCGGCAAAACCATGCCCTATTTAGAGTGATCTGAAAGACACAGCTACTCAGCCAACTCAGTATTCCGGTCACAATTTCCGCAAGATTGCTTGTCGATTGCAAGTGTTGCGGGCAGTACTTGCTGCATACGGAGCCGATGAGAGGTTTTTTGGCTCCTTATGTGCGTTGAATGAAGAGAGTGTTCTCCACTCGGGGAACCCAGGGGATAAAAATGAAAAGATTCTCATACCGCAAGACGGTATTAGGCGGAGTCGCGCTTGGTGCGTTGGCTCTCTCGGGCACTGCAATCGCCCAAGAAGCGGATGAAGATGTCGCTGTAGAAGTCATCGAAGAAGCCGTTGACGAAGAAGTTCGCCAAGAAAAAATCGTGGTTACCGGGTCCTTGATCGCACGCGACGAGTATAGCTCCGCGTCTCCAATCCAGGTTATCACTGCTGAAGTCGCGACCCTAGAAGGTCTCGTCGACACAGCTTCCCTTTTGCAGGGGTCATCTCTTGCAGCAGGTTCTACTCAGCTTAACAACACATTCCAGAACTTCGTCACAAATGGCGGTGTTGGGACCCAAACCATCGACCTTCGTGGTTGTGGTGATACCCGTACACTGGTCCTGATCGACGGTAAGCGTCCTGGTCCTTCTGGAACCCGCGGCGCGGTTTCAGCGCTCGACCTGAACGTTGTGCCTCAGTCAATCATTTCACGGATCGAAGTCCTGAAAGACGGCGCGTCGACGATTTACGGTTCTGACGCGGTTTGTGGTGTTGTTAACATTATCACACGCGACTCAATCGACTCGCCAGAGCTGACCTTCAATGGGTCACTTCCATTCGAATCAGGCGGCGAAGAGTTCCGCGTAAACGGTGCTTTTGGTCTCG
>JBCBGJ010000309.1:0-3612 GCA_038526925.1 Pseudomonadota bacterium | reverse complement strand
ATCAATGCCATTCAAATCAACATCCACCCATAAGCTTATTCAAGCGACGATGCGCCGGTTATGGCTTGCCTGTTTTGCAGCCCCAGCCTCGCAGGTTGCGCAACCCTCGTTCGCGGCCCAAACACCCATTTCCATGTCGTTACAGAGCCCGCTGGCGCGTCGGTCACCACAGATCTGGTTATTCCAAAATGGCAGCGATCAGATCCAGAATACTATGCCTGCTCGCCGACACCTTGCTCTTTCGAAGTGTCGAGAAAATCTGAATTCGAGGTCGTCGTATCAATGGACGGCTATCACCCTGCGACCGTTCAGATATCTAGTGGTTTTGGCCGCGGCGGGTCGCAGTCATCAGCCGCAGGTGCCGTTACCGGAGCAACGGGCGCCTACGTTGTGTCTTATTCTTTGATCACAAGCACTGCATCCGCGCTCAGCGCTGCTGCGACTGCAGGGATGTCGACGTCCGCCGCGTCTGCAGGTGCTGGTTCGGCTGCTGCTACCGGGGCGGCTGGCGTTGGCGTGCTGTTTCTAGGGGTCGACTTGATGTCCGGCGCAATGCTGGATTTGCGCCCAAACCCGCTTGGATTGGTGATGATCCCAATCGATCAGCCCTTACCGGAGGCTGGGCAGGAATACTTGGAGAGCGAAACGGCTTTGAAAGAGGCGCTTGAGCTGTCGTCCCGTGTCGACGAGTAAGGCGCTAATAACCGTTGACGATATCCTCATAGGCTTCGGTTGCTTCGAGCCACTCCGTTTCGGCTTTTTCTAAATCACTCGCTAAAGCGGCGCGGTCGCGCATCAAATCTTGCAATGTGTCTGAGGACAATCCTGGTATTACCAGCTCAGCATCAATCTCTTCCATGCGCTTTGAAGCAAGCGCCATTCTTTTCTCAGCCTTTTTGACTTTGTCTTTTAAAGGTTGCGCCGCCTTGCGAGCTTCTGAATTCCGTCGCCGGTTCTCGGCCTTGTCGACCGATGATGTTGACACTTTTTGGGCGTCAGGTGCTGGCTTATTTGATGTCTTTACCTTTGCATCCTGGGCGGCCTCACTCCGGTCGGCGCGCAACACCAAAGAACGATAATCCTGCAAATCCCCATCATAGCGCGTCGCTTTTCCATCATTGACCAGCCAGAGTTGGTCGGCTGTCGCTTCTGCGAGATAGACATCATGCGTGATCAGCAGGACGGCGCCCTGGAAGTCATTCAATGCGTATATCAGCGCCTCGCGGCTATCGATATCCAGGTGGGAGGTTGGCTCATCCAGAATCAATACATGGGGCTGTTCAATCGCCATCAGACCAAGCAGTAAGCGAACTTTCTCTCCGCCTGAGAGCTTATCGACTTTGGTTTCCACTTTCTCATGCGAGAAGCCCATACCCGCGGCGATCGCACGTTGACGCGCAATGCTGGTATCGCGCGGCAAAGCTCTGCGAACGTGATCCAAGACAGTCTCGCCAAGCGTGAGTTCATCCATCTGGTCTTGCGAGAAGTAGCCGATCTTCACGGCCTTAGGCATGACCCGTTTCCCGTCCATCAATGGCAGTCGTTCGGCAATCGATTTCACGAGCGTCGTCTTGCCCTGTCCATTGGTCCCGACAATGGCAATTCGATCATCCGGGTCGAGGCGCAAGTTGACGTCATCCAAGATGATCGCTTGCTCACCATAGCCGAGCGTCGCTCCTTGCAGCTCCAGCATCGGCGGCGCGAGCTTGCCTTCAGGCGTGCTGAAAGAGAATGGCGTGGTCCGCTCATTGATAGGGATTGTAATGTCTTGCATCCGTTCGAGCATTTTCACTCGAGATTGCGCTTGGCGGGCTTTGGATGCTTTGGCTCGAAAGCGGTCCACGAAGGCTTGTAAGTGCGCGCGGTCCGCTTCCTGTTTGGCGCGCTGGCTTTCCAATTGCGCGAGTTTAGCAGCGCGTAGCTTTAGCCAGTCATCATAGCCCCCCGGACAGATCGAAAGCTGTCTATGCTCCAGCGCCATCGTGTGGGTCACACATCGGTTGAGCAACTCTCGATCGTGCGAAACGATAATCACCGTGTGCGGATAACGTTTTATATAGGTCTCAAGCCAGGCTGCGCCTTCCAAATCGAGATAGTTGGTTGGCTCGTCGAGCAATAAAAGGTCGGGTTGCGCAAACAGAACGCCAGCAATCGCCGCCCGCATCCGCCAACCGCCGGAGAATTCCCGCGTTTGACGCGTGAGGTCTGCATGCTTGAATCCCAAGCCCATCAAAACTTCTGCTGCGCGCGCCTCGGCGGACCACGCATCAATGTCGACTAAGCGCGTATGTATTTCAGCTATCCGGTCAGGATCTGTCGCGGTATCTGCCTCGGCCATCAAAGCAGCACGTTCTTCGTCGCACGCGAGGACGATCTCTAAAATCGTCTCGTCGCCTGGCGCAACTTCTTGCGCGACCCAGCCGAGCCGAGCCCCCGTGCCTAGACGGATGGAACTATCAGCGCTTGGATTTTCAACGTCTTCCCTGATCAACCTCAGAAGCGTTGATTTTCCGGTCCCATTGCGACCAACAAGACCCACTTTCCAACCCTTTGAAATGGTCGCAGACGCCCCCTCAAATAAAGGGCGTGCTTGTACGCGAAAGTCGAGGTTTGAAATGGTCAACATGATCGCCCGGGATTTAGCGCCTCAGACCACAAACACAATGGGGGATCGTTCACGCTCGTGGCAAACAAGCTGGCGCAGCGTATGGTTGCGGAGTCTGCAGTCCGGTAAACTAGCCCAGCGCTTCTCGAACCTTTGGCATAATTCGTCGGCTCACGGGGACTGAGACATCGTCTTGTAACCGCAAAGAGCCAGTACCAGATGGGTCGCGGGTCAAAGCCTCGACGAACATGACATTGATCAAATGAGACCTGTGCACGCGCAAGAAGATGGCAGGCAGCGATTCTTCCAATTCATTTAAGCTAACGGAATGCAGAAGTGTGCGCCCACCGAGCAAATGAATTTCAGAATACCCGCCAGCGCCGCTGCAATGCACGACTTGATTGGCCGCGATCCGCTCCAGTTTGCCTGCACTTTTGACGTTAATGTGGCTACTTTCCGCGCGTTGTTCAGCTTCCGCCAGGGCTTGCTCCAAACGGTTTGCTCGCGCCTCTTCACTGCGTCTTTCACGTTCTTCTGAAGCCAGTGCGAGCGCCTGCTCCAAAAACAAAAGCAATAAAAAGAAGGCCACCAAGAGAAAGAATACTGTGTCGAGGAACAAGCCTTGGAACAGCACAATTGCGAGCAGAAATAACAACAGCGCAATAAAATAGACGAATGCCCGGGCGCGGCGCTGATAACTCCATACCCCAGTTGCAATCAGAGATCCTAGCAAAGGAATAGCCATTCCGACCAATGCTTTGAAGTCGAATCCTTTTGTCGCCAGCATCGCAATCAGCGATATCGCAGCGAGCCCTCCGACCCAGCGTAGTGCGTGCTGAACACCAAACGTTCTCAGAATATGGAACGCGACACTCAGCGCGAATGCCAGAGAAAAGGCAGCTATCGCAAACAGTCTCAGGTCATGGACGGGATAGGAATAAGCCACCAGACCGCGCAGCGCTTCGGAGATCAACTGTCCTGCGGCGAAGAAACAGATCATCTGTTTC
>JBCBGJ010000308.1:0-3616 GCA_038526925.1 Pseudomonadota bacterium | reverse complement strand
TGAAGCATGATATCTTCAGCTTGCGCGAAAATCTCGGCGCGTTTCACGAGGTCTTGTTCCTGGCTCGCTTGCTCCAGAAGCGCATCGTATTCCGGATTGGAATAGTTGCCGTAATTCTGTTGTCCGGCATCCGAGTCCAGCAGATAGAGATAGTTCAGCGGATCATTGTAATCGGCGAGCCAACCACCATCGGAAACCTCGAAATTGCTTTGCCGTAGATCAGCGTAGAGCACTTTCGTATCCTGGCGCAGGATCTGAGCGTCGACCCAAGGGGCGATCTCGTTCCAGTTGGCTTGCGCGACGGGCGCCGCCTTTGGATTGTCGCCGGTCGAGCGGTGTTTGTATTCAAACCGAAGCGGATTGTCCGGGCCATATCCCGCCTGTTCGAGGAGAGTGCGGGCCTCAACCAGCCTCTCTTCACGGCTCATGGACTTCCACTCGACCTCGGGACGGTCCGTTTCATAGTTGGCAATCCCCGGCGGGACAAAGCCATAAGCCGGGATGAAGCCAGGGGTTAGAACATTGTCGACCAGGAACTCGCGATCCAGCGCCATAGCAAGCGCCTTACGAACGCGAACATCATCAAACGGCGCTTCGCTTGAGTTGAAGCTCCAATAGGTGGTCAGCAATCCCGGCGTGGTGCGTGTCCAGCCTGGGAAGCGACGATCAAGCTCAGCTTTACGCCCGCCATCGAAATTATTGTTGATGTCGAGATCGCCAGCTTCCATGCGGCGCTCAACGGCGGCCAAGTCCTCGAGCTCGAAATAGCTGACGCGCCCGAAGCAAAGGGTGTCTGCCTCGTAAAACATCGGATTCGCATCCACGACAAGCTGGTTCCCGGTTTGCCAGAACTTCAACTTATAAGGTCCATTGACCTCAATGTTTTCTGGTTGAACCCAAGCCTCGCCATACTGCTCGACAATATGCTCTGGCACCGGGAAAGTCGTGTAATGCGTCAACAGGCCCAGGAAGTACGGCGCTGGCTCTCGAAGTGTGATTTCGAGCGTCTTGTCGTCAATCGCGCGCACACCCAGCTCTTCGGGCTCGATACGGCCTTCATTCAAAGGCTGGGCGTTCTTGATGATATAGAGCAAGGATGAATATTGCGACGCGATGGCAGGATCCTGGATCCGACGTAGCGCATAGACAAAGTCATTCGCTGTAACTGGTACGCCATCTGACCATGTCGCGTCGATCAGCTCAAACGTCCACACAAGTCCGTCTTCGCTCGTCGTCCAGCTCTTGGCCATGGCCGGGATCACTTCACCATCGGCCGCGTGCTGCATGAGACCATGGAACATATCGCCGATGACGATGTTTTCCCACGCCGCTGAAGACCGGTGCGGATCGAGTGTATCGACTTTCGCCGAGATACCTCTTCGAAGCGTCAGAGTGTCATCACCAGAATTGCCACCGCCGCCGCATGCGGAAACAGCGAGTGTCAGCGCCAAGGCTGAGCCCGCGAGTAATTTGTTCAAGCGCATCGATAGGTCCTTTTCGAAAGAGATATCGGGTAAATTCAATATGTTTCAGACAATTTAGGCTTTGCCTAGGTCAGCTCTGTCGCAATTTGCGAGTTCTTCGCGCCCTGCTCTATCGCCGGCGGAAAAACCCGACAAAGCCGAACAAACCAGCAAGCAAGGAACCAATCCCGCCCGCGACGACTGTGATTGGGCTAATAGACTGGGCGATCGCTACGGCTTGGCCGATCCGCGAAACTTCGACTTGGACAGAATCGCGGAACGTTCGCAGCGGAAGCGCTTCTTGTCCCATCAGCGCGAACAGTTCGATCACAAGCTCTTGGTCACCCACCGCCATCGGGGTCACTTTCCAGCGCCAAACATTTTCCGTGAGCGGTGAAATCCTCTGCGTGGCCGGTGTGACCGCCTCAACATCAAACGCTTCGCCAGACACCAAAGCCTGAACCGTATCAGAAATCTGTGCTTCACCTTCAACGATGTTTCCTGTGCCCGGTAGAGATTCCAACGCATCATCATCACCGGTCGCATCGAGCGATAGCGTCACATAGAAAGGACGCCCAAACCGCGCAGATTTCGGCGTTTCATGTGCGATCGGCACGGTTCTTAAGGAGGCTAGCAAATCGTCTGTTGAGGAGGAGGCAACGCCTACCATGTCATCAAAGTCTGATTTCTCAGTGATGCTGCGGACCGCATCTCGAACGGGCGTTGATCTCGCGACAGGCGGCTCGTCATCCGCCGTTACATCGAACCCGATACTGCCAGGTGGTGGCGGCGCGCTCTGCGTGCTCGTCTCTTGGGACTGCAAATATTGATGACCGCCATAGGCAAGCGCAGCGCCGCCAATCAGGATCAGCAAAAATGAGAATAGTCTCAGCATCTCAAACCTCCACCTCTCTACAAGCCTTGTAAGCTCACCTCGGCATTAGGGGAAGGGTTAACTGAACCTGCTTTGAACGAATGCGCCAAGCTCCCGCTGCAAACTCGAACCGTGACAAAAACGGACCTTAAGATGAGCGCTCTTTGGTGGCGGTGAAGCGGAGGTCCGGGTTCTTTTCCTGAGCATATCCGACATCCCAAGCGTTCTTTGCCAGATAAACCGGCGCGCCATCGAGATCCGTGCCGGACGCCGACTTGTTCTTGTCGAGGAAGGCGCTCAGAGCCGCATCGTCATCGCAATGAATCCAGCGCGCAACATTGTAAGGTGCAACTTCAAAGACGACGTCGAGGCCGTATTCGTTGACCATCCGTTCAGCCATCACGTCGATCTGCAGCGCTCCGACAGCGCCAACGATCATGTCTGACCCGATGCTCGGTGTGAACAGTTGTGTGACGCCTTCCTCCGCCAGGCTCTCAAGCGCCTTGCGCAAGTGTTTGGCTTTCATCGGATCCTTTGACCGCGCGCGGCGAAGGATTTCTGGCGCGAAGTTTGGAATGCCCGCAAATTTAATGTCGCCCGCCTCCGAGAGGCTATCGCCGACCCGCAGCTGACCATGGTTTGGCACACCGATCACATCGCCTGCATAAGCGGTCTCAGCAATCTCACGGTCCTGGGCGAGGAACATAAGCGGATTGTGGACATTGATCTGTTTGCCCTCGGCGGTTTTCAAACGCATGCCGCGCTTAAACTCACCGGAACAGAGCCGGAAGAAGGCGACGCGGTCGCGGTGATTGGGGTCCATGTTGGCTTGGATCTTAAAGACGAACCCGGCAACGCCTTTATCCCCGCGCTCGAGTGTGTGCGGCTGATCTTTCTTTTCACAGGTTTGCGGGCGCGGCGCTGGCGCAAACTCTTCTAGGACGGCGAGCAGTTCACCGACCCCGAAATGGCGCAGCGCTGTACCGAACACGACCGGAGTCATGTGCCCCTCAAGGAAAGCTTGCTTGTTGATCTGGGGCAGCATCTCGCGGGCCATTTCACCGCCCTCTTCCAGCTCTTCGAGCGCGCTTGGATCGACATCTGCGCGGACTGTGTCGAGATCGATGCGAGCAGACTCGCCTGGGTTCAGACCCTCATCAGCGGTCTTTTTCGAATAGTGTAGGAAGTCGCCGGTGCGCAGATCGACCCTCTCGAGCTGCTCGATCAGATCCAGGATCAGCTGCAGCTTGATTGCGCGCCGCTCTATTGGCCTGCTGCG
>JBCBGJ010000307.1:0-3633 GCA_038526925.1 Pseudomonadota bacterium | reverse complement strand
CTGTCCGATACCGCTGACCTGGTGTCGGCGGCTCAGCAGGCTGGAGCGCCATTGAAGGGCTTTCAGCGTTTTCGGCAGTAGAAATGGCGCGATGGTTGGAATTGCCCCAAGCCGAAACGCGCCCGTCAATGGCGCTCCAGCCTGCTGAGCCGCCGACACCAGGTCAGCGGTATCGGACAGGATTCCGCGCGCGCGCTCAACAGCCGCCTCTCCAGCTTGGGTCAAAGACGCCCCGCGTGCCTCGCGCTCAATCAATTGCACGCTCAACAGGCCCTCAATTTCTTTGATCGCCGCAGATAAAGTTGGCTGCGTCACGTGACACGCCTCCGCCGCTTTTGAAAAAGACCCATTGTCTGCGACAGCGCATAAAAACTCGAGTTGGCGAAGCGTTGGTAGATGCATAGGTTCTATCTATCTCTTCAACTCGAATTATCAATTATCCAAACATCGATATCTGACTTATGTTCACGCTTAGTTGATTGAAAAGCGAACGATGCGGCCTTGAAGGTGAGCCATCAAACGCCATTTCAGTCGTGTGCCGAGGGTCCCCTCAAACCTCGGTTCAGAACGCACCGGTGGCAACCGATCCCCAATCCCTCTTGCCGCCGGAAAGCGCGGTCCTGCCGGACCCTTTCCTCCCCCCTTATCAAGGTTCCCCGGCAGGACCTTCGCATTCTCCTGAAGCGCAACTGTCAAATCGTGACTCAGATTTGACTTGCTAAGCCCCCTCATAAGCGCATGTTAGGACCCCATGGATCTCACAGCACCTGGCCTCGAGAACGATCTCATTAAGCTCACGCCTCTGGATGAGCAGTTTCGCGAGGATTTGCGCTCCAGCGATACAGCCGAGCACATGTGGTCGTCGCTACCTGCAATTCAGCGCGGCGCTGGCTTTGACGCCTATTATGATCATGTCCAACGCCAGGCGGCGACGGGCGAAATGTATGCCTTTGCGCTTCTAGACCCAAAAGATAGCGATCGCTTCGTCGGCGTTACCGCGCTGGTGAATCCGAACAAAATGCATCGACGCGTTCGCTTGGGATATACGTGGCTGGAGCCACATCTACGTGGGCGAGGCATCTATCCCGCCACGCAGAAACTGTTGATCGAACGTGCTCTGGAATGGGGCGCCAAACGGGTCGAGTGGTTTGTCGAGGAGCCTAATACGCGGGCCATTCGCGCCATTGAGTCGCTCGGCGCGATCAAAGAAGGCGTTTTGCGCCAGTATGAGAAGTTCGCCGATGGCGAGTGGGTCGATGTTGTCGTCCTTTCCATGGTACGTGACGAAGCAAAAGAAGCTTTGCGCCGGCTTGGCCTTATGATGGCAGAGTCTGAGGCTTGATTCTTATCCACAGCCGTGCTTTACGCGGCCCTCAATCACCGCACTGACAGTACGTGCGCGTTGACCGGGACTTGAGCCCGGCGATGTCCCCCACTCGGCGAAGGCTCGCTCAGTGGGGCGCTACTGCTTTGTGTTGATGATAAGAGCGCTTATCTCTTCGACATAGAAGAGATCGGCAAAAGGAGTGACGCGATGTTTGACGCGCTAACAGACCGCCTTGGCGGGGTATTTGACGGACTTCTCGGGCGCGGTGCGCTGACCGAGAAAGACGTAACGGCTGCGCTGCGCGAAATTCGAGTGGCACTGCTTGAAGCCGACGTCGCCCTGCCGGTTGTTAAAGACTTCATTGCCTCAATCAAAGACAAAGCGGTTGGCGAAGACGTCATCCGCTCGGTCAAACCCGGCCAGCAAGTCGTCAAAATTGTCCATGACGGTCTGGTTCAACTGCTCGGCGGCGAGGAAGCTGAGACAGGCCTGCGCGTGGATAACCCGCCAGCGGCGGTGATGATGGCGGGCCTTCAGGGCTCTGGTAAAACGACCACGACTGGTAAACTCGCTAAGCGTTTGGCTGAGCGCGACAAGAAAAAGGTCCTGCTCGCCTCGCTCGATACGCGGCGCCCGGCAGCGATGGAACAGCTCGCTATCCTAGCTGACCAGTGCGGCGATAATGTTTCGTCTCTGCCGATCATCGATGGTCAGGCGCCAGCCGAGATTGCCCGGCGCGCGCTGCAAGCCGCAAAGCTCGGCGGCCATGATGTCGTCTTCCTCGATACTGCTGGCCGGACCTCAATCGACGAACAGATGATGGCTGAGGCGAGCGAGATCGCGAAGATCGCGCAGCCGAATGAAACGCTTCTGGTTGCTGACTCTCTGACCGGTCAGGACGCTGTCGAAACCGCCAGCCGGTTCCATGAACGCCTGCCGCTGACAGGTCTGATCCTGACCCGGATGGATGGCGACGGCCGCGGCGGTGCAGCGCTATCCATGCGCGCGGTCACGGGCCTCCCGATTAAATTCTTGGGAACTGGCGAAAAGCTCGATGGGCTAGATGCCTTTGATGCCAAACGCCTCGCAGGCCGCATCCTTGGCCAAGGCGACATTGTCTCGCTGGTCGAAAAAGCTGGCGACCAGATGGACGCCGAAAAAGCTGAGAAGATGGCCAAGAAAATGGCCAAGGGGCAGTTCGATCTGGACGACCTCGCCCAGCAGCTTCAGCAAATGCAAAAAATGGGCGGCCTAGGCGGTATTATGGGCCTGTTGCCCGGCGCCAAGAAAGCCAAACAAGCCCTCGACGCCTCAGGCATGGATGACAAAGTCATTCTCCGCCAAGCCGCGATCATCTCCTCCATGACCAAGAAAGAGCGCGCCAAGCCTGCACTCCTTAATGCCTCGCGTCGTAAGCGCATCGCGGCGGGCGCAGGCGTTACCGTCCAAGACGTCAACCGCGTCCTCAAAATGCATAAGCAAATGGCCGGCATGATGAAGAAAATGTCCAAAGGCGGCATGAAGGGCATGATGAACATGATGGGCCAAGCGGGCGTATCGCCTGCCGACCTCGCCAAAATGGGCGGCGGCGCCGCGATGCCAGGCGGCATGCCGGGCGCAGGCGGATTGCCGAATATTCCAGGGCTGACGAAGAAATGACCTCCCCAGCTGATCAACTCGCCGAATACCGCGCCAGCATCGACAATCTCGATGCGATCCTGCTGCACACGCTGGCAGAGCGATTCAAAGTGACCCAAGCCGTCGGCAAGCTGAAAGCGACACATGACATGCCGCCAGCCGACAAAGCCCGCGAAGCGCGCCAGATTGAGCGCCTGCGCACGCTGGCTGAAGAGAGCAATCTCGATCCGGTCTTTGCCGAAAAATTTCTGAATTTCATCGTGGCGGAAGTGATCCGTCACCACGAAAAATTGAGGGGTTCTGCCCCGAACCCCGAGACGCCGAACACTTAGGAGTAAACCATGGCCCTCAAAATCAGACTCGCCCGCGGCGGGTCCAAAAAACGCCCTTTCTATAGCGTTGTTGTCGCTGACAGCCGTATGCCACGCGACGGCCGTTTCATCGAAAAGATCGGGACCTATGACCCGCGTCTGCCAAAAGACAGCGAAAGCCGCGTTCAGATTGACGGCCAAAAAGCCGCTGACTGGATCAAGAAAGGCGCCAAGCCAACCGATCGCGTCGCCCGCTTCCTGAGCAAAATCACGCTCGAAGGCGAAAAGGCTCCGGTCTATGGCTTTGGTGCCTGGCTCACCCTTTTGAGGGTTGTTGCTGGCGGTCCAGCCATAGAC
>JBCBGJ010000306.1:0-3642 GCA_038526925.1 Pseudomonadota bacterium | reverse complement strand
TGATGAAGGTCGCCGTAGAGAGCGGTCCAATAGGTAAAGGCGCGCGCCCCTTCAATAAAGGCTTTCTGGTCCATCAACATCCGGCGCACGTCTGGGTGGACGATGACAGGATCAGCTGGCTTGTCCGGCGCCTGGACGCCCTTCAATGATCGACCCTGCAAGCGATCATTCGCGAAGTCGACAGCGTTTTGATAAGCGACTTCAGCCTGGCTGAGCCCCTGCATACCAACACCAAGGCGCGCTTCATTCATCATCACGAACATGGTGCGCATGCCTTTATGCTCTTCACCGACGAGCCAGCCTGTCGCGCCATCATAGTTCATGACGCAGGTCGCATTCCCGTGGATGCCCATTTTTTCTTCGAGGCCGCCGCAGGAGGCTTCGTTACGGTCGCCGAGCGAGCCATCTTCATTGACGATATATTTCGGGACGACGAAGAGCGAGATCCCTTTGATGCCTTCCGGCGCGCCTTCGATGCGCGCGAGCACCAGGTGAATAATATTATCGGTTAGGTCCTGCTCACCGCCTGAGATCCAGATCTTCTGGCCTGTGATTTTATAAGAACCGTCGGGTTGTGGGACCGCCTTGGTTTTGATCAGGCCAAGGTCTGTTCCGCACTGCGGCTCAGTCAGGTTCATGGTCCCGGCCCATTCGCCAGAGGCCATTTTTGGACCGTATTTCGCTTTTTGCTCGTCTGAGCCACCCGCCATCAGCGCTTCAAATGCGCCTGATGTTAGACCTGGATACATTGCAAATGCCATATTTGCTGATGAGGTCATCTCACTGGTCGCCATGCCGACAACATAAGGCAGGCCTTGGCCGCCCATCTCAGGCGACTTACCGAGCAGCGGCCAACCGTTTTCGACCATCTGCTTATAGGCGTCCGGGAAACCGTCCGGTGTCTTCACACTTGCATCCGCATTACGGATACAGCCTTGCTCATCCCCGATTTTATTCAGCGGGAAGAGGACTTCCTTGGCGAACTTTCCGGACTCTTCCAAGATTGCGTCGACCAAATCAGGTGTCGCTTCTTCGAAGCCAGGAAGGTTGGAGTAGTTCTGAATCGACAGCACATCGTGCAAAATAAACTGCATATCGCGGATCGGAGCGTCGTAGCGTGGCATCTGGTTATCCCTCAGATATTATTATGAAACCGTGACGCTTGCTTTAGCGCCACGGTTTGGAAAGGTCATTCAACTCATGCGGGCTGAACTGTAATCTCTTACGCGTCGTCGAGCTGTTTACGGGCGACAGCGTCATAAGCTTTCAGATTTTCAGCTTCCGCGGCCCCTGGGCCAATTTTATCAAGCTGCTCTTCGAGCCACTCGATGCCATTGTGCAGTTCTTGTAGGGCCATTTCGATGTCTTCGCGCTGGTTCTCCAGCTCTTTGATCTGGTTTTGAAACTTCACCAGAGACATACGCATCTGTGCGCGCTGGCCGTCTTCAAGCCCATAAAGGTCAAGAATTTCGCGAATGTCTGCGAGTGGCAGGCCTAGTCGCTTAAGACGGACAATGATTTTAACGCGGCCGCGATCTCGATGCGAGTAAACGCGCGTCATGCCATCCCGAGCGGGGTGAAGCATATCCTTGTCTTCGTAAAAGCGCAGAGCGCGTGGGGTAATTCCAAACTCTCGGGCCAATTCTGAGATCGAATAAGTGCGAGAGTCAGCGATAGAAAGAGAAGTTACGGTATCAGGCATGTGTGCAACTATGCCTTGTCTTTACGCGAACGTCAACGTCAGGCTCACGTTTACGTAAGCAGAACTATGAACAAACCTTTCGAAATTCACGCCCCACGTTTACCTTTTTAACTCCGTCTTAAGAGCGATCGCGCCATCCCTAGGCATTAAGTAGCTATTTAGGCGTGTATTTTCGAATCATTCGCGCCGAGTTCTGGAGTACCGAGAATGAGCCATTACGGGTCATGGAGCGTCAAAGGGGTCGACGATCGGGCGCGCGCCATCGCGAAAGAGAAGGCGCGTCTGAAAGGGGTCACACTCGGCGATTACATTAATAATCTGCTGCTGGAAGGTCACAGTGAAGCAGGGCCGCGGGACTTTTACGAACGCCCAAGCGCGGCGCCGCGGCACAATCCTTTAGACGGCCTGGCACAACGCATCGAAGCCGTTGAGGCACGCTCCACACTCGCAATCACCGGAATTGATCAGTCTGTTCTGGGCCTGCTCGCACGTTTGGAAAACACTGAGAACTCGACCTCTGCCATGGCGGCAGAAGTTGAGCGAATGATCGACGAGCTGCGCGAAACCCATGAAGCCTTGCAAGACAAGGTCGGCACACTGGAAGCCGACGACAGCAATGCTCAGAATCTCGAAGCGATGAAAGCGTTCGAAGATGCGCTCGGGAAGCTCGCGTCACATGTTTACGAAGAAGGCCGCCTCACCCAGGACGAAAATACCGCGATGCGCGGACGGGTCGAATCTGGCTTCAGCGACATCAATGAACGTGTTGAGTCGATGGAAGTCAGAGTTGAGTCGACTTTGTCGGATGCGGCGCAGCGTGTTGAAAAAGCGGTCGAACAAGCAGAGCTCCGCTCAGAGGGTGCCTCGCGCCAGCTAGCGTCTCGGGTCTCGGCCCTAGAAACCTCGTTCGCCACCAAAGTTGATACGGTCGATGCGCGCGTAAAGGCTGTCGAAGGCGATGTTTCAGGCGCGATCACGTCTATGGAAAGCACATTGGTGCGGATCCAGGACAGACTGCACCGCGCTGAGACAACCACCGATACAGCCCTCAAAGCGCTTGAGCATACTTTTGCGAGCCTTGATGAGCGGATCGACTCCGTCGCCGATATGGCGAACCCTGAAAAGGCCAACGCTTGGAAGGCTGAATTGGAAGCACGCTTTGAGGCGCTTGCGACCGATCTTCGCCAGAATGTGGAAGAGTCCAGACGCCAACTCGCTGATGAGATCGAACGCGCAGCCGCTGGCGCAAGCCCAGAGCTTATGGGGCAATTGGAGTCGCGCGTGAACGCGCTCGAAGCGGCGCCAACCACCGATCAACAAACAGCAGACGCCATTGAAAGCCTTGGCGAACAAGTCTCCGGACTGTCCGATACGATCGACCAACGCGTCGTCGAAAGTGAGCGCCGAAGCGCCGCCGCAATCGAACAAGTCGGCGAGCAAGTTGCGACGGCGATTAAGCATGTCCAAGCCCGTCAAGAGCAAGGTCAACGCGCTTTAACCGAGCGCGTCACCGCATCAGAAAAACGACAAGAAGCCCGCCTCTCGGACGCGCTCTGTAATATTTCAGATCGCTTGGCCGAGATGCAGAACCAAACGGTGACGGCGGTCTCTCCGGTCCAACGCGCAATCGTATCCTTGGCGTCTCGCCTGGAAGCGTTAGAGGACTTCACCACCCCGCCTAACGCGGAGCCGACCTCTGAAACGCTTCCCGACATGCCAGAGCTCGAGATCGATACAACGCCTCTAAAGATCAATGAGATCGAGGCCGAGGAAGAGCCGGAAGAGATTCTCGCCCCAGAGCCAGAACCTGCCGTATCTGCGCAGGCCGAGATTGAAGATTTCGAAGACGATGAAGACTTCATCGCAGGATTGCCAGATTTCGATGAAGAGACTGCGGCCGTCGCAGCCGAAGACACAAGTCTTGATGACGATATCGATGT
>JBCBGJ010000305.1:0-3645 GCA_038526925.1 Pseudomonadota bacterium | reverse complement strand
CAACGGCCGTGAACTGCCGCGCGAGCTTCCAGAGAATATGTTCTCAGTGTGGGGTGCTTACCAAGTCACTGAGAAATTTGGTGTCGGGCTAGGTGCGACTTATCAGGACGAGTCTTTCATCACCGACCTCGATATCGGCAACGATGCATCCACTCACCCAACTTTGCCGAGCTATACGCGCTTTGATGCTGCAGCTTATTACGACATCTCAGATGATCTTCGTATCCAGCTCAATATCGAGAACCTCACAGATGAGCTCTACTTCCCAACATCGCACAGCACGCACCAAGCAACTGTCGGTGAGCCTCTGAACGCTAAAATCACCCTCACAGGTCGTTTCTAGATAAACTCGAAATGAGCCGTGGACCAAAAGGTCTGCGGCTCAATCAGATTGAATTGAATATTTCAGCAGGAAACCCCGCATTTCTACTCTGTCTGTAAAATGATTGTCCGATGTGCAACTTTCGGCGGGGGCCTTATTCGCCTGCCAAAGCGGAATTCTGGTTTAGACGATGAATAGAACAGCGAGGCTTGGTCTGATTCTGCTTGCTTAACGGATGGGTGGACAAGCTGCAAAGTAACGGGCTAGACGGCTCGGAATGGACCGTTTGGAAAAACTCTGCGCCGATAAAGGCCTTCGCATGACCGAGCAACGCAAAGTTATTGCTCGGACACTTTCTGCTTCAGATGATCATCCCGATGCCGAGGAACTGCACCGGCGGTCGAATGCGGTTGACAAAAGCATCTCGCTCGCGACCGTCTATCGTACCGTAAAATTGTTTGAAGAGTATGGCATCATCGAGAGCCACGATTTCGGAGATGGCCGCGCCCGCTACGAGGAAGTTCCCGACGAACACCATGACCACTTGATCGACGTGAGATCAGGAAAAGTGATAGAGTTCCACAATGAGGAAATCGAGCGCTTGCAAGCGGAGATAGCTCGCTCGCATGGATACAAGCTCATAGACCATCGCTTGGAGCTTTACGCCGTGCCGCTAAAAGACGGCGAAGAGTAGGTTTTCTGGTTATACGACCATACGGCGCCCCGCCTGAGGCGCGTCCAAAAAGTTGCTGCAACGCTCCGGCCTGAGAGGAAACATTAGGCAGGAGAGTTGCAGCAATAGTGAACAGGCCAAAAGGAGACTCAAGCGGCCTGTCGAGGTTTGGGAGCTTCTATGCGCAGGACTTCAGCTGTCAGCCATGCGTAGTGTTTCTCGAGCTGCATGACCGCGTCGATGTCGATGTCAGGGCGCGAGGCGAGTTCTTCACGCCAGGCTTCGATGACTCGAACTTGGGTTTTAAGCCAGCAGATCATGGATCCATCATCGAGAGGTAAGCACATAGCGATCTCCTATTGCCCGAACTGCCAAGAGGCGGTGATTTTTAGATTAGTGCCGGGCTGAGGAACTCCAGCAAAGACACGCTCATATTCTTCGTCGAATACGTTATCGACGCCGACGTCCAAGCGTAGGCCCTCAACAAAGTCAGGCCGATAGGTGGCGTAGAGATCCACCACGACATAGCCGTCGCGCTCGTCTTGAAGGGTAAAGCCACCCGCTCCGTCTGAAATGCGTTGTTCAAAGTCCGAGGCATGTTGCACGCGCGCGCCGAAGCGGCTGTTCCACTCCGGTACTTTTACGCCAAAGTTCAATGCAAGTCGGTCAGGGGTTAGCGATCCGAGGTCAGATCCATCAGATAAGTCCGTACCTTCAATCGTTGAGAAGCTCGCACGGGCGAAGAAGCGATCGGAGTCATAGTGCAACTCTCCTTCCCAGCCTTCGATTTCGGCTTGATCGACATTCGACGACTCCGAAGTGCCAAATGTACATGGCTGGAAGAAGGGCGGCGCAAAACAGGTCGCATCCGGCACGACATTGACTGAAAGATTGATCAACTCGTCAGCTTCAGTTTCGAAATAGCTGACCTTGGCCTGCAGCCGATCAGATTCGGTAAAGATCTTGCGGAAATCGATCCCCGCTCCGAACTCCAAGGTTTGCGTTTCTTCGGGGACCAAATCCGGATTTGGGATGAAGTTGTTAGGCGCAAACTCAAACGATCCCATCGCGGGATTGAAGAGGACTGGGTGAGGGATCAAGAAATGCACGCCATCTAGATACAGCTCGTTGATCGAGGGTGCGCGGAACCCTTCAGAGTAGGACCCGAAGAGACGCAGCCACTCGGCGCCTTCAGGGGCGAAGCTCGCTGCAAATCTCGGGGAGACGGCATCGTCAGAATTGTCCTGATCCGGTGCGATACTCGAGCTGCTTTCAAATTCATCGTAGCGCACGCCCGGAATGACGATGAACTGACCCGCCGGGGTTTCGACGACAGCTTCCAATTGAGCAAACACGCCTGTGAATTCGCTCTCGCCATTAGGGACGCCGCCGCGCGTGCCATCTGTGGTTTGGTCATCCGTGCCGACTTGTTCGTCTTTGAACCAGTCACCGCCGACGGTGAGGGTCATATCCGCGGCGCCAATGGCAAAGCGCGAGGCATTTCGAATGTTGAACCCAGTCGTTTCAATGTCCCGAACCGTGGTGCGCGGGATTGTGGCATCAAACTCGTCAACTTCGCTAGATGTCTGGTAAAGATTGAAGCCGAGGTCGACCCAATCATTGGCCTCAGGATCGAAGGTGACCCCCAGTCGGAACGTATCCGTCGTAATATCCTTTTCGACGTCGCGATCGAGAATGCCATCGCCGGTGCCCGCGACGCCTTGCCCATTGTTAGGTTCGATTGCGGTGTTGGTGAACCGCTGCCATGAGCCCTCAACGGTGAGCGCGTCGGTGAGGGCGTAACTGCTTTTTAAGAGCGCTGTTTGGATGTCGTCATCTGATGGGAGGTCAGCCCCTGAGCTTAGTTCAATGTCTCCGGACTGGCGGATGCCGAAGCTCGCGATCCCGTCAAAAGCCCCTTGGCGCGTATAGGCTGTGAGAGACGCGCTGGTTTCTTCATTGACGCTCTGATAACCGAGCCGTGCGCGAGCGCCCCAGACTTCGTCGTCTGCTAAGAGATCGTCCGCGTCGACACTCTCAAAGGCGAGCACACCGCCGACGGCGCCAGAGCCATAGAGCGCGGAGGCAGGACCGCGCACCACTTCCGCGGTGCCAATTAGCTCTGGGTCGACGAAGAACCGGCCATCATGCGCAGACGTGAAGCTCTGACGCGCGCCATCGAGGAGAATCAGGACGTTTTGACCTGTAAGGCCGCGCAATGTTGGGAGTTCGCCCGTACGCCGCGGTCCGCCCACAAAATCCAAGCCGGGAACATCGCGCAGTGCGTCTGAGATGGTTGAGGGCGCAAGCGTATCGAGGGCTTCGCGATCCACCACCGTGACTTGCCCAGGATAGTCAAAAACGGGGAGGGGGTTTGAGGTGCCGTAAACGGTCACTGCCTCTTCGCGTAACTCTTCTTCGGGGGCGTCGGCATCTTGCGCGTTGGTAATCGGCGCGAGCGATAGTGCAGTGGTAGCAACGAGTAAGGCGCGTAGGTTTTGGCGGTTCGTTCGGAAGATCATTTCGCGTTCTCATGTAGATCGATTTTTTTAAAATAAATCTCATTTGCGAGAATTTCGGTATACGTAACTTGCCGCAATGGAGCACCCCTTATTAATGCAATCGAGAATGACTTGCAATTGCGGAAAGT
>JBCBGJ010000304.1:0-3648 GCA_038526925.1 Pseudomonadota bacterium | reverse complement strand
ACAATCATCGCCTGGTACAAAGCTGATTGTGCGGACCGCAAAAGTATGTCGAAGATCATGGATGCGCGGCCCGGTGCCATGCCTCTTAAAGCCGGTTGATTTTCGCAGTCCAACCCGGCGGCTGACTTGTGCGAAGGTGTATCGCGCACCGCAGTCGCCAAGAGGTGCACCGGGCCGCGCATCCATGATCTTCGACATACTTTTGCGGTCCGCACAATCATCGCCTGGTACAAAGCTGATCTCGATGTCGATCGAGAAATGTACAAACTAAGCGCTTATCTCGGCCACAAAAAACCTGTGCACACCTACTGGTACATCGAAGCTGTTCCTGAACTGATGCAACTGGCGTCGGAACGATCTGAAATACTCCTCAATCGGAGGCAGCGATGATCAAACAACACCCGCTCCCGCCTTACTTACAACGCTTCTTTACAGAGCGGCTTGTTGGGCAGATGCACGCGAGCCCCAATACGATCGCAGGGTACCGCGACACCTTCCGTATGCTGCTTCGCTTCGCTTCGAGCGAAGTCGGCAAGGCGCCGACGAAGTTATGTTTAGACGATATCGACTCTGATCTGGTGGGACGCTTTCTAGTCTATCTGGAAGACACTCGGGGTAGCAGTGCGAGAACTCGGAATACGCGCCTGGCTGCCATAAGGTCCTTCTTTAAGTATGTGTCGCACAACGAGCCCCAGCTGCTCCACCACTGTCAGCGGATCTTATCCATGCCGCAAAAGCGGTATGTGAAAAGAACCATCGACTTCCTGACGTATCTCGAAGCCGAGGCCCTGATTAACGCGCCGGACGTGTCCACCTGGTTTGGGCGCCGCGACCGTACGATCCTACAGCTCATGGTCCAAACTGGTTTGCGCGTATCCGAGGTGCTGACACTTACGCTCAAGGATGTTGAACTGGGGCATGGCGCAGTGGTCCGGTGTCTTGGCAAAGGTCGGAAAGAACGAGCAACTCCGCTTCGTGGCGATACAATCATCGCGCTCCAAGCATGGCTTAGAGAACGTGGAGGTGATCCGACGGATCCACTCTTTGTGAGTACACGAGGAGGACCACTCAGCAGAGACGCGATCGAACGCATCGTCCGAAAACATACCGCACGTGCCTCAGAGGTCTGCTCAACGCTGAAGCAGAAACGCATCTCACCGCATGTACTGAGGCACACAGCAGCGATGCAACTGCTACAGAATGGGGTCGATCGGATCGTGATCGCGCTTTGGCTGGGGCATGAGTCTGTCGAAACCACGCAAATGTATGTTCACGCAGATATCGAGCTAAAAGAGAAAGCGATGGCAAAGACCAAAAAAGTGGAAAGCCAAAGACCCAAAGGTCGATACATCGCGGACGATAGCTTGTTGGAGTTCTTGGAAACCCTCTGATTATGCCGATACTTTAGGCCAATTGTGTCGAGCCGGTCGCAAGCTCAGCGGCTGGCTCGGCATAATCCAGATATCGGCATTATGGCAATTATGCCGACATCGGCATAATTGCCACTGGACCGGGCATGCCTCGCGCCTCGATCGCAAGCTGACCGGCAAACATGGCTCCAAAGACTATGCGCGCGAAGAACTCGTCGCTGAAATGGTAAGCGCCTTTCTTTGCGCCGATAAAGAGATCATCCCGGCGCTTCGTCACTCGGATTACATCGCCCATTGGCTGACCATCTTAAAAGAAGACAAGCGCGCCATCTTTCGGGCCGCATCGCTCGCCAGCATGGCCGCTGATTTCATTCTTAGCCACGAGGGGTTGGGCACATGAGCCCGCGAACCTTAAGCCGCCTAGAGCGCCAAATCGGGCCACGCCCGCAAATTACGTTGGTCATCCAAGATCAGACCATTTGCGAAATCTGGGTGAATGGCCGCGCGCCGCTCATCACGCTTTACGATTATGATTGGGGCAAAACCGACCCCGATCCCGCCTTCGACGCAGAAGGCATTGCCTTCTCGCAGATCAACTGGAGAGGGCCAGCATGGACGCTGGGGCTCTGCCTTTAGGAGCGTAGAATCAACCCGTTAATAGCGCTCCGGCCTAAACCCAACTTAACGCTTTAGAACCGCCCGGTGGCCAGTCCGCCATGCGGTTCAATTGTTGAGCGAACACGCATCAGTGACGATTTCAGAGCAAGACTAATGTGTCGCTCGGCGCGGGTTCCTTGCGTCAAGGTTTCGCACGCAAGCTATCCTTGATCCCGTCTTTGGCGGTCAGACCTAGCCGAGGTTTGACGGCTTTGAAATTCGAAGCGGGAAGAATTTTCCCCGCCGCTTCGCGGCTCCTCGCGGATCCAAAAGTCTTACCGCTTCGAATGTTCCACTGGCGTTCCGCCCGCTTGCGCGGTTCAAACCCGTCAAACCCCGTCTGAACGGTCTCGCGTCGACGAGGACAAAGACAACCTGCTCGGCAAATAAAGAAACGAAAGGAACTACAAAATGGCCAACGCAATTGGATATGTCAGTCAAAGCGAGAATGGATTCCACGGCGCACTTGTAATGATGAACCTCTCGGTCCCTATCCGGTTCGATCTCAACACCGAGAAAGATCAGAACGGGCAGCCCGACTATCGCATCTATGCTGGAGAAACCGATACCGAGATCGGCGGCGGTTGGATCAAGACGGCAAAAGCCTCCGGGCGTGAATACGTATCCATCACGCTAAGCGATCCGCAAATCGGGCCTTCGAAAATTTACGCAAACTTGGCCCCGGTAAAGGGCAAGAAAGACCGATACGTGATCCTCTGGAATCCAAACTAACGCAAGTTGGCCGCATCGGAGAATATTCCGGTGCGGCTTATACTGTCACCTCATTCGGGTCAGCATGTGTCTGCGGTGATCCTGCCCCCCAAAGAACACCGCGAGCACACGGATTTCCTCTACCATGTCATCAACTAGAAAGTAAAACACGGCGTTGTTTTTGGTGACGCTGCGAACGCCATTCAGGATCTCAGGCAAGAGCGTTCCTTGATGAGGCGCTTTCGAGAGGGACCCCATATCCTCGTCAATCCCCCTCAATCGAACGGAAGCTCGTTCTATGGCTACACTCATTGGCTCTCCAAATGACGTGTAGCTTTCAATTAGATGATCAAAGATGAGGCCCAGGTCTTGAACAGCAGAGCGCGTCCGAACAACCTTATACGCCATACTGTTTCTTTTTTTGTTCGATCAGGCTTTCAGTTTGTTCGCGTGCGTCGTCCATGGAAAGGAACGGACCCTTTGCGCGATCGTTCAAAAGCTGCTTCAGCGCTGCGAGTTCAGCAGTCTTAAGTTCAGTTTCTTCGCGCACAAGTTCCAGTCCGCGCTGCACAACAGCGCTAAGGCTCGAGTAACGCCCCTCGGTAACGAGTTTGCGGGCATACTCATCTTGCTGCTCAGAAATTGAAACCGATGCTTTCACTGACATAATGTGATCTCCTTGGACGCAAGAATGCTACCCAGTAGCATTTTTGGCAAGTCGTTTGGCAGCGCCTAAGCGACCTAAAACGCCCTAAAGCGGACGCTCACGGCATCGGTTTAAAGCCATTTTCCCGCTTAGAGCTTTGCAATTAGAAAAGTTTGCCTCATGGTTCTTCGAGACTGGACCTGGGGATGAGCATGCTGCTGCGCCGCATCACAAAACACGTCAAAGACCAAAACTGGACCGCGG
>JBCBGJ010000303.1:0-3653 GCA_038526925.1 Pseudomonadota bacterium | reverse complement strand
CAGCATCCGATTTATAGTTGGATAGGCTCGCTTGCAGAGCTTCGACTGAATAGCCCTGGAGAGACGCGATGCCGTCTGAAACATCGCTATGACAACCGCTGCATGCGGCAGCAAGCAAGGCCGCTTTGCCGGTCTGCGCATCCAGAGTTTGCGATTGGTCTGGCGCGTCCGCCCCGCCGCAGGCCGCTAGGCCCAGAAGGCTTAGCGACCCTAGAACGGATAACGCCCTTAACTTAGGCATTCCGAAGGTTTTGATCCTTGAGCGGAAGCTGCCGCACGCGTTTGCCCGTTGCAGCGAAGATCGCGTTCATCACGGCTGGCGCTGCGACGGCAATCGTTGGCTCACCAACACCGCCCCAGAAACCACCAGATGGCATAATGATCGTCTCCACCTCTGGCATATCGGCTATCCGAAGCGAGTTGTAGGTATCGAAATTGCGCTCTTGAACTTCGCCGCCCTCATAGGTGATCTCACCATAGAGCATCGCGGAGAGGCCGTAGACGAACGACCCTTCGACTTGCGCTTCGATTTGCTGTGGGTTGACGGCATTACCCGGATCGGTCGCCGCAACGATGCGATCAATCGAAAGCTCGCCATCATCGCTGACAGTAACTTCCGCGCAGGCTGCAACATAGGCGCCAAAGCCATACATGACGCATAGTCCGCGGGCTTTCCCGTCATCCTGGCCCCAGCCAGATTTATCTGCGACGGCTTGCAAGACGGCAGCCGCTAACGGTGCGTCCTGTAGATGGGCTAATCTGAACTCGAGCGGATCGCGTCCAGCCGCATGCGCGAGTTCGTCCATGAAGCATTCAAGATAAATTGCATTCTGATTAAGGTTCACACCGCGCCAGAACCCCGGACGAACCGGTGGATTCCGCATCGCATGATCGATCAGGAAATTATCAAAGGAATACTTCAATGTCTGATCTTCGAGTCGAGGATCCACACCCGCCGGCAGCAATCCTTGGAAGGTCGCGTAATCGACTCCGTTTTGAAGCGCCTGTGGGATCAGAGCCGCTAGGATGGACTGACCAGAGATCCGCATATGCATTCCGGTGAGATTTCCATCCGCATCGAGAGAGCCGCGCACCCGCGCTTTTGTTGTCGGGTGGAAGTAGCCATGCATCATGCTCTCTTCGCGCGTCCATAGAAGCTTGATCGGCGTGCCAGGCATTTCCATCGCCACTAAGACGGAGAGGTGGACATAGTCTGGCATGCCTCTGCGACCGAAGCCCCCGCCGAGATGGATTTTATAGACCTCACACTGCTCGATCGGCAGGCCGGAGGCTTCAGAAACTGCCGCAAGCGCTGACTCGCCGTTCTGAGTTGGGCACCAGATCTCGCATCGATCTTCAGTGTAGAGCGCCGTTGTATTCATAGGCTCCATACACGCATGGTTCTGCAGCGGCATATTATAGGTCGCCTCAACCATTTGCGCTGCACTACCGAATGCGCCTGCGAGATCGCCGCCGCCGTTTCCAACGAAGGCTTCTTCTGCGGTAAGGCCCTCATCCAGCTCTGCTTCAAACTCAGCGGTCGAGAAATCCACGCCGCCTTCCCATTCCACGGGCAAGGCTTCCAGCGCTTTGTTGGCTTGCCACCAAGTGTCGGCGATTACGGCCACGGCATTGTTGCCTTCCCCGAACGGGTTTTTGACCGAAACCACTTTCTTGACGCCAGGCATGCTTTCGACAGCGGCGGCATCAAACGATTTCAGCGTCGCGCCAATCTTTGGAGCTTGTTTGATGGAGGCATTCAGCATGCCATCCAATTGAATGTCGGCGCCATAGACCTGGGCACCAACAAGCTTCTCAGCAGTATCGAGACGTTTCTTGGCTTGGCCAATGATCTTCCACTCGCTCGGGTCTTTGACTTTCACCTCCAGGGGAGGGGCCAATTCAGACGCGGCGCTCGCGACCTTACCATATGTGGTCGTCTGTCCAGACGGGCCGTGGGTGATGACGCTATCGGCAGACGTACATTCGCTCGCCGGAACGCCCCATTCATTCGCCGCCGCTTCGATCAGCATCGCTTTCGCGGCTGCGGCGCCTTCACGAACGTAGTCCTGAGACCCACGGATCCCTTGGCTGCCGCCCGTGCCGAAGTCTCGCCAAACACGCTCACGTGCGAGGTTTTCGCCAGGCGTTGGGTATTCGGCCGTGACCTTGTCCCAATCTGCGTCTAGCTCATCAGCGACAAGCTGTGAGAGACCGGTTAGCGTGCCTTGCCCCATCTCTGAGCGCGCAATCCGAACCGTGACCGTGTCATCGTGATCGATGTGAACCCATGCGTTCACTTCAGGGTTCGGAGGGAGGTCCGAATAGTCAGGCGCAGCGTTTTCTGTCCCCGATGGGGAGCAGCTCGCCAAAATGCCAATTGTGAGACCGGTCGCTCCGGTACCTACAATAAATCCGCGGCGGGAGAGTAATCCTGTATCAGCCATGATCTTTCCCCTTATGACTTCTCGACAGCGAGCTTAATGCCCTTGCGAACGCGCGCGAGCGTTCCGCATCGGCAGATATTGGTGATCTCAGCATCAATATCTTCGTCGGTCGGGTTTGGGTTATCGTTGAGCATGCCGGCAACGGCCATAATCATGCCAGGCTGGCAGTATCCGCATTGAGGAATGTCCAGTTCGGCCCAAGCTTGCTGCACAGGGTGACTGGCACCCTCGGAAAGGCCCTCAATCGTTGTGATCTCTTCCTCGCCGGACAGTGCGCCGACAGGATAGACGCATGAGCGAACAGGGCTTCCATCGACGTGAATTGTGCAAGTTCCGCATTGCGCGATCCCGCAGCCATACTTTGTGCCGGTTAGACCGACTTGTTCACGGATGACCCAAAGCAGAGGTGTATCATCCTCCACATCGACCGTAACCGTTTCACCATTAATCTTGAGTGTCGCCATTGCGTGAATCCTCCAGCACTTGGCACGGCGGTCCCCGATAGAACTCACCTTCGCGCATTAACCTAAATAATGAGCGAAACGTTTAGCGAGTAAAGTCAAAACAGAGTGTGTTTGTCGATTATCTTTGCAGTTGCGCCTCATTCGCAGATCTCAATGACGGCTACAGGAGGGACCCGATCATCAACGCTTCGACTGACGACCCCGCCTGCAACGCTTCAGCATGCGGCGCTCGACGAAGCAATGCATTGCACGAGAGGAAAGGGCGCAGCAGCGAGCTGTCTTGATTTAGGGTCGGGTCAATCGTGAGGTGACCATCATCGGACACCTCCAAACGCGCGCGCATGAAATGCTCACGTGGCCCATTTGCAGAGATATCTTTTACGAGAGTTCCTCGGAGCATGGCATTAGACCAATCGTGCCCAACGAGCTGAGAGAGGAAAAGATGTGCACACACCATGGCAGAGGCAGGGTTGCCAGGGAGCCCGAGGACCAAAGCGCTTTCAGATTGTGAGAACCAGGTTGGTTTTCCGGGGCGAACAGCGATCTTTTCGAACACGGGTGTGAACCCGCTATTTTGAAACGCAGCTCGCATATGATCATGATCCCCGACGGATGCGCCGCCGATCGGAACGAAGACATCTATATCATTCGCCTTTTGGATAATGGTCTCGATCGTCTCTACGCTATCGCGCGCGATCCCAAGATCGACCGCGTCGCCGCCCCAACGCTCGACCAAGGCGCT
>JBCBGJ010000302.1:0-3661 GCA_038526925.1 Pseudomonadota bacterium | reverse complement strand
CTTGCCCAGATGGTGTTTCGAGGCCACAATCGCCGCATCGGGAGACTGCTATGAAATCACTTTTGAAACTGGGCGCGGTGGCTGCGCTCACGCTTGCGGCGTTTGGATCCGCACACGCGCAAGATACGAAAATGGTTATCGAAGCCGGACATCTCTTAGCTGTTCCTGGGGACGGTTATCTGAAGGATCGATCCGTCACAATCGAACATGGCAAAATCGTAAATGTTGAGCGCGGTTTCCGCGAGCAACCCTCCAATGTTCGCGTCATAAATCTGCGGGATGCGTATGTTCTGCCTGGCTTGATCGACAGTCACGTGCACCTCACCAGCGAGTTTTCGCCGACGTCACGCGTCAGAATTTTGAGCGAGTCTGAAGTCGACCTCGCTCTGAATGGTGCTTCACACGCTTACAAAACACTGCTGGCTGGTTTTACCACTGTGCAGGATGTGGGCGGGGCAAACGAAGCGATCTTCTCGCTGCGTGATGCGGTGCGGTCGGGTAAAGTGCCCGGACCGCGCATTCGAGCTTCAGGCTCGGCGGTAACGCCAACAGGCGGACATGGCGATGCAAATGGGTTCTCCCCGGCGCTGACCAAGATTTTCACGGGTCCAAACGCATGTGATGGCGCAGATGATTGCCGCCGCGCGGTTCGCGAAGCCATTCGTTCAGGCGCTGACGTGATTAAGATCACTGCGACGGGCGGTGTTCTGTCAAACACGAAGGCAGGACTAGAGCAGCAATTCTTCGATGATGAGATTTCTGCAATCGTCGAAACGGCGGCCATGATGGGACGTAAAGTCACCGCGCATGCGCACGGCAAAGGCGGCATCGAAGCTGCACTGCGAAACGGCGTCCAGTCTATCGAACATGGCACTTATCTAGATGATGAGACGATTGCCTTGTTTAAAGAAACGGGAGGGACCTTGGTGCCAACTGTGCTTGCGGGTGTGACTGTCACCGGGTGGACCGAGCAGCCCTGGCTGCCAGCACCTTCAAGAGAAAAGGCGGCAATCGTTGGTCCGCTCATGCTAGACATGCTCAGCCGGGCAAGAGAAGGCGGCGTGAATGTCGCGTTCGGGACAGATACGGGCGTTTCTAAGCATGGCGACAATAGCCAGGAATTCGATCTGATGGTTCAAGCGGGATATACGCCTGAAGAGGCCATTCGCACGGCAACAATAGTTGCAGCTGAACATGTTGAGATGTCTGACCAAATCGGAACAATTGAGGCTGGAAAGTTTGCGGACATGGTGGTTCTTCGTAACGACCCTCTACAAGACGTGAGTGCATTGAGAGCCGTTCGCTTGGTCATCAAAGGCGGACAGGAGTATCGACCGCAGTAATCGCTTTGACAAAGCTCCTTAAACAGACAAATTGTCTGAGTAGAGTTTGCGTAAATACCGGGGACACACATGCGATTTGGACGCAGATCCATCTCCATCACAATGGTGATGTTGCTCGCTGCCGCCTGTGGTGATACCCCGGATGCAGGACAGACACCCGCCAGCGTGTGCGTAGATATTCCAAATGGCGCCTATTTTCAGGTCGTTGATGGTCGATTGCTCGCGATTACGTCCAATCAGTTGGACGCTAGAGAAAGACCGCCTGAAACAGTACGCAGGATCGGAGCGACACTTGCCGGCATGGGATACCCTTGGGTGCTGCTCGATTGGGACGGTCAAGTCGCGACAGTGTCCGGGCTAGCGCTTGATGAAAACACTCGGTCAGACGCATTTATTGCAACGAAATCTGCGTTCGAAGCTGACCCCGTCGCGGGCGCTTTGGTGCAGCGTGTCGTAAATAATATGACCGTTCGAGACCCCGAAGGCGCCATTGCGGTTCGCCTCTCTGATGAACTTTCAAATGAAGGCTATTCTTGGTTGCGCGTTGAGATGTCCGGACGCGTAGCAACCCTTATTGGCACGGCGCCAACGCGCGACATGAAAGACCTAGCCTATCGAGCGGGTCGCAACCTGGTTGAGTCAGACCTTAGCGCCGGAGAGATCGTCAATATCGTGGTGGATGCAATCTCGATCCGTGGTAATGGCGAGCCGATTGGAACCCCGTTAATTGGGTTCAGACCAGACCCTAGTCTGTCGCAGTGTGAGGCCGCTTATGGTGCGCTTATGGAGGCGCAAAGCGTTTCCTTCATTGCAGGCGAGTCCATCATCGAGAATGAAAGCGCTCGCCTCCTTGATGCCGTTACCGGGGTTACGCTTTTATGTGAAGGCTTCTCAGTTGAAATAGCAGGCTATGTTCCCGTCGACACGGCGGCAGAATTTGCGATGGACTTGTCCCAGAGACGGGCCTCTGCGGTGAAAGACTATCTGATGGCGTATGGAGCCAATCCCGAGCAACTGACCGCGCGAGGGTATGGCCTTCCAGAGCAACAAAACACTGAAGAGGCTTCTCCGCGGGCGGAAGGGGCGATTGAGTTCATCGTTCGCCCCGAGATCAATTAGCAACTCAGCCTCAGAACTTACAGACCAGGCCTTGGTGCGCTGGAATGCTGGCATCGACCGTATCCAACCAGGCTTGTGTAATCGCCTCTGTTCCAACCAACGGCTTGGGCGTCACAAAGCTGCGAGAGACAGGATAGAAATCGACAAGATCAGCGCCGGTACGCCGATCGAGTTCTCCGTCAGGCAGCTGCTTCGCGCGATTGGCGGCATAGTCTGGTACGAAAAAGAATTCCGGTGCGGGGCCGCTGAGATCTGGGATCGGGGCACGTTCATCCTCCCAATCCGTAGCGCCAATGATCAAGCTGCGGATGAGCGTGTCGCCACATTTATCGTGAACCGCTTTCGTGAATTCCGGACGGCCTACAAAATCGACATAAGATGTCTTTCCGGATGGCTGATAGTCCGAGAGACGATCATATTCGAAGACCTCGTCATACAAGCCCGTCTCCTTCACAAATTCCACGTTTCGAGGTGATGTGATGCCTATCGTTCTAACGCCGCGCCGTTTCAGGCTGTGTGCTGCAGCGATCGCGGTTTTAGACGACGCGCTTGAAATTACAGCCGCATCGGGTGCCGGGTCCCCTTCCATCAGACTATCGCAAATCATCCAGCCCGTCAGATACAGTGGGCGAAATAGCATTTGCTCAGGCTCGGTCCCGGCCACATAGGCAGGGTCAGTGTCGATATAGCTATAAAAATTATAGATCGGTGCGAGGCCCTGACGGTGCGCTGCGCCATCAAAAAAGCCGCGAGCGGACGTCTTCATGGGGGATACTGTCAGCGTCTCGGATATTGGAAAATAGCCATACATGCGTTGCCCAACGGGGACGCCCTCGGCTTTTGATTCAGATACGGTTGCGAAGCCCCAAACGGGAACGCGACCAGCACTGTCCGATGTCGCCGGGAAAAAGTTCCAATAATGCATCGGTGCCCCGCCAAAGGCGGCATATGTGACATTGTTCGCCGTGAGGGCGAACGCATCGATTGACAGGCGAGCCTCACCATCGGCGAGCGGAGGCAGGTCTACCTCTTGCCAAACTGTGTGGCGCAGATCGGACTTTGTGATTTCGTGTTGCTTGCTCATATCATCGCTCCCGTTTGATGCATTGATCACACAGGCGCGGAGATAATCAAGCTTAACCTAGGGGCTTAGTGTGCGGTGGGAGGAGACAGCATCAATTCGTGGGATTCCTCGAGTG
>JBCBGJ010000301.1:0-3667 GCA_038526925.1 Pseudomonadota bacterium | reverse complement strand
GATCATGGTGGCGGCAAAGGGAATAAGCGCTTCACGTACGAGCAAAAATCAACGCACAACAGCTATACGAAATACAGCCCGGCGAGAGGCCTCACCGTCGACGGCAAATATATAAGCGGTCACGCAGACATCACCTATTCTGAGCGTTGAGGCTAAGCTGCCCTGCCGAGCATTTACGATCACGCAAAGGAGTTCAGTTTCCGGCGGCTGGCAGTGTAGATGGACAGCCGTGGATCGTTTGGATCGAACCCATATCGAAGCGCAGCGGCGACGACAGCCTGCATCGTCGTACTGACACCCAGTCGCTCACGTGCATTGGTCACATGGAACCGCAATGTGCGTTCTGAAATTCCAAGAATACAGGCCGCCTCTGAAATCGTTTTACCGACCGCGAGCCATTGCAAACACTCAATCTCGCGCCGTGAGAGCGGTGAATTGAGTGAGGGTTGAACGGGTTTGACCTCGACCGCGATCGACTGACTATGAAGGTAGCGATAGGCAGCGACAAAAGTATCGAATATGACAGAGGCTGAGTCATACATGGACTGGGTCATCGGCGACTGGGTTTTTGCGGTCAAAAGTAGCACCCGATCGCGCTCTCGGCAGATTGTGTGGGACAAATACTCAGTCCATGCTGCCCCCGCGTGGTTGGATAACACCCTAGATTGCCGCTCAAAAACCGGGGACGCATTGTGCGTGGCGCACATCATCCCAATCTGCTCAAACTGCCATTCTAGAAAGGGGCGGGTTTCGGCAACGTCAGATGTTAGAATCGTCGTCCAGGTCGCGCTCAATTGTTCTCTGAGCAAGTCAGCGCGCGGGCCAACGCTGGAATCATAATTGTCCCAAACGGGAGATAAGTTTTCTTGCATGATGTGAGGCGTTGCCGGACCGGGTATCCAATCCAAGGAGAGGTATTCAAACTCCACCTTCTCAAAGATCAGGCCTGTACGGTTCAGTAAGTCTACTAAATGTGTGCAGCGATAAAGCTGCAAAAGCTCTACGTTTATATTCATTCGCCTGGCTCGATTGAACGTTCTGTTCAATTCCCACTCTGGTCACATCCATCGAGCATTCCCCAAAGTCACTGCTCAATGTTTGCGAAATGAAACGCAGATTTTTGGTCAGACCTTCTCTTTACGTCTTACAGACCGAGTAAACAGATATTCTATTTATAATTGTATAACTAGAAACTCTATTATTAGTGTAATTATACTTGATTGCTTCAGGGATGAGTTTCTGGGGGACTGACATGCGTTTTTTTCGTCTGGACCAAGATGCATTCGGAGACTTAGACGTTGACGCATGACTGACGCCATTAAGATCCGCTCCGCCACACTTGAAGATCTGCCGACCCTTCTTCGGTTTGAACAAGGTATTATTTCCGCCGAGCGCCCTTACGACAAAACGCTAAAGCCGGATCCGATCAGCTATTATGATATCGGCGAAATGATCGATGACCCGGAAGCTGAAGTTGCTGTGGCCGTTTCTGATGGGCGTTTGATTGGGTCTGGATATGCAATCAGAAAAGCGTCTCGCCATTATCTGACACCGCCGTTTCACGCTTTCATTGGGTTCTTGTATGTCGAACCAGATTTTAGGGGCCAAGGCGTCAATCAGCGCGTTTTGGATCATCTGTTTGCGTGGGCGCGGGCCAATGATCTTCCTGAGATACATCTCACAGTGTACCCGGATAATGCGTCAGCTATTCGGGCTTATGAAAAAGTTGGTTTTGAGCCGTACATTCTGGAAATGAGAATGAACCTGGATGATTGATCGGCGGTTCGATTGAACGCGGTCCGTTAAATCGCCCTGAAAATAAACAGGAGCCAAGTCTCGCGACTTCCTGTAAGGCGCGCCCCATGAGCTTTCCAGATCGAGACACCGTCTTGGCGTTCTTAAAGAAGAACCCAGACGCTACCACCAAACAAGACATTGCACGCGGCCTTAAAGTAAAGGGGCGTGAACGTCAGACCTTGCGCGCTATTCTGAAAGAGCTGGAAGCGGACGGCACGCTGACGAAGACGGGTAAGCGGGCCTGGGCTCAATCGGATACGCCGCCGCCCACATCTGTCGTTCGATTTGAGAAAACCGACGACAATGGCGATCTCATCGCGCGCGCGTTTGGCAAGCAAGGCGCCTATGGACCCGAGCTTATCTTCGATGGCTATTCTGGAAAAGCACGTGGCCCTGCCCCAGGCGTGGGTGATCGAGGCCTCGCGCGTCTGAAAGAAACAGATGGCGTTTGGACCGCTCGGTTGATGAAATTGTTTGAGGCACGCGATGAAGAGCGGCCGATTACAGGTGTCTATATCAACACTGACCGCGGCGGACGGGTTAAGCCGGCTAGTCGCAAGATTAAGCACGAGCTTCATATCCGAGAAGCCGATCGAAATGGCGCGGAAGACGGTGATCTCGTGATGGCGTCGCCCTACCCGCAACGCGGCTATGGCCCGGTGCGCGCGGAGATCACCCAGATCCTAGGCCGCCGCGAAGATCCTCGTGCCGCGTCAATTTTGTCGATTGCCGCTTATGATATCCCGACTGAATTCCCTGAACCCGTTCTGGAGCAAGCGCGCACCAAAACGCCCGCTGACGTGAAACGGACTGATCTGCGCGATACGCCGCTGATCACCATCGATCCAGCAGATGCGCGCGACCATGACGATGCAGTTTTCGCGGAAGCTTTAGAAGACGGGTTCCGGGTGATCGTCGCAATCGCCGATGTCGCAGCGTTTGTGACGCCTGGCAGCGCTCTCGATAATGAAGCGCTGAAGCGAGGCAACTCGACTTACTTTCCAGACCGTGTGGTTCCAATGCTACCGTTTGAGCTCAGCGCGGATGCCTGTTCATTGAAAGAAGGCCAAGACCGTCAGTGCATGGCGGTTGAGATCGAGTTCGATAAATCAGGCACCAAACGCAAGCATCGCTTTCTACGTGCCATCATGAGGTCAGCGGGTGCGCTCTCTTATGAAGAGGCGCAACAAGCCATTGATGGTCAACTTACAGAACGTGCTGCGGGTTTGCTAGAGACCGTTCTAAAGCCTCTTTGGGCGGCCTATGAGGCCGTTTCGCAAGCCCGTGCACGACGTGCGCCGCTTGAGTTGGACCTACCTGAGCGCAAAGTCGAAATTGCAACAGACGGTACAGTCGCAGGGATTCGTACAAAAGAACGGTTCGACGCGCATAAGCTCATCGAAGAGTTCATGATCCAAGCGAATGTTTGTGCCGCTGAGGAACTTGAATCCAAAGGGTCACCGCTCCTCTATCGTATCCATGACGCACCATCGGATGCGAAGATCGCGGCATTGGCCGAGTTCCTGAAGACAATGGACGTCAAATGGCCGCTGGGCGAGAAAAGCCAGACGCGTCGTTTCAACAAACTCCTCTCTGATTTCGAAGAGACCGACCAAGCAGAAGCCGTTTCTGAGATCATTTTGCGGACTCAGAGCCAAGCGATCTATAGCCCGGACAATATCGGGCATTTCGGCCTTAACCTGAAAAAGTATGCACACTTCACCAGCCCTATCCGTCGATACAGCGATCTGATCGTGCACCGAGCATTGATCAAGTCGCTTAAATACGGGCCCGATGGGCTCGATGACAAGCAAGCTCTGCAACTCGACGAAACGGCAGAGCATTTGGTTCAAACCGAGCGCCGCTCCAT
>JBCBGJ010000300.1:0-3670 GCA_038526925.1 Pseudomonadota bacterium | reverse complement strand
CACCCGCCATAAAAATCGCCTGCTTGCGCTCGAACGCGCTCACCGTTGAGGAAACACGCATCCACTCTGCTTGGATAAAAGGCGATGAACCCCTCTATCGACCGGAACGCTCTTGTGGGTTTCGTATAACTCCAACAGGCCAATTCGCTGCTGCGATTATCGATCGTAAGATCAAAGTATCGAGCTTGGCCTTTCCATTCGCAAAGGCTGCGATGAGGGTTTGGGGACAGTACCGATCGTATAACGTCCTCGGGAGGGATGTAGTAAGTCGGTGGGTGACTTGTCTCGAGGACCCGGATCGCGGCCGTTGTTTCGGCGATCGTTTGACCTTCAAACTCAACACGAAGGGTCGCGGACGTCGCCTCTGCAATCGCGGGGCGAGGATAGTCCCAAACACTTTCTTGGTTCGGCCCTGGCTGAATGCGTGGAATCTTCATGTCAGAGGCCTCACGCTGTTCCGGCCAATAGCCGCCAAAATACCCATATAATGGCGGCCATTTGGATAAGATTGATGATGACCGAGGCACGGTGGCCTGCATTGAACAGCGCCGCTGCAGCTTCGTCTCCAGCAAGTTCACGATCGCGCCACGCGTTGATTTTCGGAACGAGTACCTGTCTGACAATGACAGTCGATGCGGCAACGACAAACAAAGCTCCGGCGAGCATAGGCTTTGCGAGTAACAATCCACAACCGATCACAGACGTCGTGATTATGAAGATATAATAAGCCGGGAACAAACGCCTTAAAAACTTTCCGGCAGACTCAGGGTCCAAGCTTTTAAAGACAGTTGGCGCGACAACTGATGGAAAGAAGATCATTCCACCGAGTAGTATTGCGACGAAGAAAGTGGCGGAAATTTCTAACAGGGGCATCGTGTCTGGTCCTTTTTCGAGACCGACATAGCTCCGTTTGAGGGGCCGAATAGAGGGCGGCACAGAAGGTCGCAGGGGCCTCGTGCTTGTATCAATCACGACTATCCTAGATGGGCTTGCAGGGGAGAAGGAAATGGACCGCCATGAATTTTCCGATTTGGTCGGAGGCACGTTGAGGCATGTCACCCTTCGCGCAAACCTTCCTGGGATTAAGCAAAATGGGTTGCTTCGAGCGTCAACCTTAATCGAGTCGACCGAGGCACCACGAAGTCTCGTAATTCCACGTGATGAAGCGTTGACGTTCCTGGTTGCGGGACGAGCCGTCACTCTAAATCATCAACGACCGCTTCTCGCCGGACGTAGACGAGCGGCTGAATTCTTAGACGGACATTGCTTACAGTCTTGGGCTCGGGGTCTAGATCACCGTCTATTCTTTTGGCCAAGTAGGCGAGGGGCGGATTTTTCGTCCAGTCTCACAGATCGAGGAGATGTGTGCGTGCTGCAGTGTGATGCCGGGGAGATTTTTGATCTGTACGCGACATGGCTCGATCTGGCTCCCATTAACACTGGAAGCGCGATGCGCAGACCGGCCAAAAGAGGGGATTGGATTTATGTGCCGAGTTCGGCATCGGTCAAAGCGTTTAGAGACAACCGCCGCGCGAAACAGCTGACCAAAGGGTATGATTCTGTTGTCGAAGTATCACTTCGATGCGACGTTTATCAGGACGATTTTCAGCGCCTTTTCTCAATTGTCGAATAGCATTTCAGCGAACAAGAAATTACACGTCTGCGCGAACGTCCTGCGGCAATTACTTATTCATTCGCGCGATAATCGGGTCCATTGCGCTTTTGCGTCGCCGGCCGAGGGGCGCCTCTAAGCCAGATTCGAGCGCAACTTTGAAACTGGAACCGGATTTCTCGACGCTGTTCGCGCTGTCTCCGGCATTCCTGGTGTTCGCACTCATCGATCCTGGTGGGTTGCCGAAAACGCCGTGCGCAGCGTCGAGAAATCCGGTTCCAGTTTCAAAGTTGCGCTCGAATCTGGCTTAGAGGCGCCCCTCGGCCGGCGACGCAAAAGCGCAATGGACCCGATTATCGCGCGAATGAATAAGTAATTGCCGCAGGACGTTCGCGCAGACGTGTAATTTCTTGTTCGCTGAAATGCTATTCGACAATTGAGAAAAGGCGCTGAAAATCGTCCTGATAAACGTCGCATCGAAGTGATACTTCGACAACAGAATCATACCCTTTGGTCAGCTGTTTCGCGCGGCGGTTGTCTCTAAACGCTTTGACCGATGCCGAACTCGGCACATAAATCCAATCCCCTCTTTTGGCCGGTCTGCGCATCGCGCTTCCAGTGTTAATGGGAGCCAGATCGAGCCATGTCGCGTACAGATCAAAAATCTCCCCGGCATCACACTGCAGCACGCACACATCTCCTCGATCTGTGAGACTGGACGAAAAATCCGCCCCTCGCCTACTTGGCCAAAAGAATAGACGGTGATCTAGACCCCGAGCCCAAGACTGTAAGCAATGTCCGTCTAAGAATTCAGCCGCTCGTCTACGTCCGGCGAGAAGCGGTCGTTGATGATTTAGAGTGACGGCTCGTCCCGCAACCAGGAACGTCAACGCTTCATCACGTGGAATTACGAGACTTCGTGGTGCCTCGGTCGACTCGATTAAGGTTGACGCTCGAAGCAACCCATTTTGCTTAATCCCAGGAAGGTTTGCGCGAAGGGTGACATGCCTCAACGTGCCTCCGACCAAATCGGAAAATTCATGGCGGTCCATTTCCTTCTCCCCTGCAAGCCCATCTAGGATAGTCGTGATTGATACAAGCACGAGGCCCCTGCGACCTTCTGTGCCGCCCTCTATTCGGCCCCTCAAACGGAGCTATGTCGGTCTCGAAAAAGGACCAGACACGATGCCCCTGTTAGAAATTTCCGCCACTTTCTTCGTCGCAATACTACTCGGTGGAATGATCTTCTTTCCATCAGTTGTCGCGCCAACTGTCTTTAAAAGCTTGGACCCTGAGTCTGCCGGAAAGTTTTTAAGGCGTTTGTTCCCGGCTTATTATATCTTCATAATCACGACGTCTGTGATCGGTTGTGGATTGTTACTCGCAAAGCCTATGCTCGCCGGAGCTTTGTTTGTCGTTGCCGCATCGACTGTCATTGTCAGACAGGTACTCGTTCCGAAAATCAACGCGTGGCGCGATCGTGAACTTGCTGGAGACGAAGCTGCAGCGGCGCTGTTCAATGCAGGCCACCGTGCCTCGGTCATCATCAATCTTATCCAAATGGCCGCCATTATATGGGTATTTTGGCGGCTATTGGCCGGAACAGCGTGAGGCCTCTGACATGAAGATTCCACGCATTCAGCCAGGGCCGAACCAAGAAAGTGTTTGGGACTATCCTCGCCCCGCGATTGCAGAGGCGACGTCCGCGACCCTTCGTGTTGAGTTTGAAGGTCAAACGATCGCCGAAACAACGGCCGCGATCCGGGTCCTCGAGACAAGTCACCCACCGACTTACTACATCCCTCCCGAGGACGTTATACGATCGGTACTGTCCCCAAACCCTCATCGCAGCCTTTGCGAATGGAAAGGCCAAGCTCGATACTTTGATCTTACGATCGATAATCGCAGCAGCGAATTGGCCTGTTGGAGTTATACGAAACCCACAAGAGCGTTCCGGTCGATAGAGGGGTTCATCGCCTTTTATCCAAGCAGAGTGGATGCGTGTTTCCTCAACGGTGAGCGCGTTCGAGCGCAAGCAGGCGATTTTTATGGCGGGTG
>JBCBGJ010000299.1:0-3683 GCA_038526925.1 Pseudomonadota bacterium | reverse complement strand
CCAAATGCGCAGTCCTGGAGGCGCCTTGGCATAGCCATTCGCATCAAAGCAGGCATCCTCATCCTCAAGGCGCTTCATCATACGTTTGATAAAGTCGCGCTGAGTTGGCTCATCCATCTTCGCAAAGGTTGGGTGCACGATCGATAAGGTCACGCCGGAATTGGAGCGCACATCATCAGCAGCGCAGAGGAATTCGATCCAATCGGTTTTCGCGACCCAGTCGGTCAAAATCTCAAGTGAACGGTCAGACCGAGCTTTCAAGCCCTGATAGCCGCCGCACTCTTCCGCCCAGTCCAGAGCTTGAAGATAGTCTTCGGTGCACAAGAGCGACGGCGTGTTGATTGTGTTACCTTCGAACAGCGCCTCATTGAGCTTGCCACCTTTAGTCATACGGAAGATCTTCGGCAGCGGGCGGTCTGGCTTATAGCTTTCGAGGCGTCGTACCGCGTTTGGCGATAGGATCAGCATGCCGTGCGCGGCTTCGCCGCCCAGCACTTTTTGCCAGCTATAGGTTACGACATCGAGTTTTTCCCACTCCATGTCCTGCGCAAAAACCGCAGACGTCGCATCACAAATTACGACCCGGTCTGGGTTCGGCTTAATCCAATCGGCGTTTGGCACGCGCACCCCAGAGGTTGTTCCGTTCCAAGTGAAAATGATATCAGCATCGTCGCGCGCCTGTTCAAACGGCGGCAGCACGCCATAGTCGCCAACATGGATGTTGCAGTCGACGAGCTTCAGCTCATTCACCGCATCTGTGACCCAATCTTTGCCGAAGCTTTCCCAGGCAAACACATCGACCGCGCGCTGGCCCAGCATGGACCACATACACATCTCAACCGCGCCAGTATCAGACGCCGGAACAATCGCAACGCGGTAATCCTCAGGCAGGCCGAGAATATCTTTGGTGCGTTCGATCGCTTGCTTCAGCTTCGCTTTCGCAGTCGCAGAGCGGTGCGAGCGACCAAGCGCTGCGGATTCGAGTTTTTCGAGGGAAAATCCAGGACGCTTCGCGGTCGGTCCTGAAGAGAAAAGCGGACATGCTGGACGCACGTCGGGTTTGGCGACATCAGTCATCTGTTTGTACTCCTATCCTTACAGATAGGCTGACTCTCGTTGGGGAGAGCTGGCCCACAGCGCATATGGCGCAGGCAGGATCGGAGCGCAAGGCCCGATTGTTGTGGCGGTTACTTCGTTTGCGCGGCAACCCATTTTAAAACGACGTCTTCACCGCTCCGATAGCTCTCAAAGCTTTGATCCAAAGTCACCACTGGGCTCAGGTCTCCGGCTGGAACCTCATACATCTCGTTCATGGTGTAACAATAAGGTTCGCCTTTACAGCCCTTTTCCCAATCATGGTATCCGGTGGCATAGTTCACGTAATAGCCGGAATTTGGGAGACGGAAACTGGAGCCGCGTTCGGCCCAAAACTTTTCGCGATCGCCCATTTGTTCGCCAATGATCATCCCCCGCTCGCCAGAATGATATTTGAGCATGGCGGTCGTCACGATGGCCGCAGAAAACGTGTTTGGGCCTGTGATGATGTAAATTGCACCATCCTCTTTGACTTTCTTCGGAGCCGCTTTCGAGAAGGCCATGGATTTGGTGTAGTCGCCGCCATCGTGAAGACGGAAATCAACCACGAGATAGTCGAGACTTGCGTCCGGTATCTCTGACAAGATCGAGTTATAGGCGCCTTTGATCGATTGCTCACCCACTTTGAAGCCCGGGAGGGCGCGGATGTAATAGCCGCCATTCTCGAGCTCGTAATCTAGAACCTGCCAAGGCTGCGTGAGGTATCGCGGCAGGTTCGCGCTCTCTGAATCCATCGCGTGCGTCCAGCCTTGATAGGCCGGGTTCTCTGGGTCTGGCACAAGCGTTTGCCAAGCACTCCGCCAAGGCAGATCGTCTGGGTTTTCGGCATCGCGTCCATCAAACCAGACAATCTCAGGCACGCCTTCATCTGAGGTGAGCGTCAGGTTGAGCGTGTCGGGTGAGGCCGCATGTCCCGCCGCTGCGAGCAGATCTGGCGACTCTAAAATCAATGTGCTGTAGAGCGTTCGCCACGTTTCATTGCCGCCGCGATACGCCTGCAGGGACGTCCGCAACTGCTCAATCGGTATTCCATCAATGGCCTCCACCCTGCGGCCAATAAAGTCGGCTTTATCTGGCGCTGCGCCGACAATGTAGACCCCATCATTAAACGCATAAAGGCGCGCATCGATCGTGTTGAACTGCTTATACTGCGGGGTATAACTCAAATTCGTATGGCCATTGTCTCCAAGCGCGACGGCCTCAGCCAGCCCCAAATAGAACTCTGCGTCTGTCATTGTCTCAGAGGTTTCGCGTAGTGTTTCGAGAGTCGCCCCAAATTCCATTTGTGCCTGCTCAGAAAACGCGCGGTCATAATCTGTCAGAGTGGCCAAATAGTCGATGTCCTGAAGACGCGCCTCGGCGACACTTGCAGGGGGATCAAAGTCCGGCGACGCAACATTCGGCATAAACACCCACCACATGCGCGCGAACGGCCAGTAGAGCGGAAAGGTGAGAATGCTCAGCACGACCCAGCCGATGAAGCCGTATTTCAGTATTTTCAGCATGATCGAGATCCCCACAAAGCTCTAGGTTGCGCTTTTTCAGACTTACACAACCCGAATGCGGGGTGCTGGTCAACGCCAACGGGATGCAATGCGCTCTCTTGAATCAATTGACGCTCGAACCGGGAGATCCGATCCGAGCGCCATTTTAACTGGTTCGTATCAGGCAGAAAGCCTATGCGGCAACGGCGACATCGGCCTTTGCGCCTGGCATTTGCTCGAGCAGAAAGTCGTGGAAAGACTCAGCGCGCTGGATGAAGCGATTAAACGGCAGCTTTGCTTTAAAAATCGCTTCCGGAGCGACATTCGCACCGCATTTCAGAGCCGTTGCGACAGCTTGATCGCGTTCCGGCTGTGCAGAGCAAACCGCGATGCGGTGTTTGCCCATATTGGCGACGCGCGCGATGGTCATGTCACCATCGAAGCTATCTGGCAGGGTCAGATCGAGGACAACTAAATCGAAACGTTCAAGACGAAGGCGCGTTTCGGCCTCCATCAGGGTCGTAGCCATAACCAAGTCGACCGGAACACGTGCGCGCGCTGCCTTATCTGCAGCTACCAACAACAACTCACGTACCGGTTCGTGATCTTCGACCCAAAGAACTTTCATTTAAATACCCTTACGACTCTACCAGTGTTTCCCCGGCGATCCTCGCCTAGCCCTCTTCTGAAAGTCACTTTGCCACCAACGCATTACAGGATGGTAAAGCGAAAGTGACCAAAGTGTTGACAATGCTACAGGTTTGGAGACGCTGACCGTTGCCGTCGCCAAGCTGGCACGAACTGTGATAGTGTCCTAAAAACCACGATGATTCCCAATGGAGACGGGGCATTATGACGAGCAAAACGCTACCAGCAGCGTCGACCCACGCGGCTTTTTTGGCCGAGCTGGAAGCGAGTGACGATCATATTGTTGATCGACTTATAAAAGAACGTTGCCCAAGTTTTGTCGATCATTGGTCCTGGCCAGTGGTGCGCCCAATGCTTTATGCGTTGCTTGGATACGACCGCGCCTGCCGCACATCTGATTATCTCCAAACCTTAAATGGCGGGGACAGTTTTGATCATCTCACAGAAGAGCTCGCC
>JBCBGJ010000298.1:0-3712 GCA_038526925.1 Pseudomonadota bacterium | reverse complement strand
CTATTGCTCTCGATCGCGCGCATCATTTGGCGGGTAATGAACCCGCCACCAACCCTCCCGGAAGACATGAATGGCCTGGAAAAGACTGCCAGCCATTTGGTGCATCTCGGGTTTTACGGGCTGATGATCCTGCTGCCGCTGACGGGCTGGTTGTATAGCTCGGTCAGCGTCAAACTCGACGTCCCGACCGTCTTATACTTCGCGATCAGTTGGCCAGACGTCCCTTTTGTTGAAGGATTGAAGACGGAAGCCGCTAGCGGTGTGGTCAATTTCATCCATTCGAAACTTGCTTGGGTGACGCTTGCGGTGCTGGGTTTGCACGTTGCGGGCGCCGTAAAGCATGAATTGAGCGCCGAAGAAGGCGTCCTAAAACGTATGATACCCGGTATGTTTGGAAAGACTGACGAACCGGCAGCTCCAGGTCGCGGCTCCGTTGTTGCATTCGGCAGTGCGCTCGGCGTGCTCGCGGCGGTGACCCTCACACCGCCCGTCGTGTCGGCGCTCTCAGGATCCGGTGCCCCAGTTTCTGCAGAGGCGAGTTTCCAACCCAATTGGGCCGTCGATGGCGAGGCCTCATCGATCGCGTTCTCTGGCACGCATGATGGCAACACGTTTACGGGCGAATTCGCCAATTGGGACGCTGCCATTCAATTCGATCCAGAAGAACTGTCTGACGCCGAGGTCCGCGTTACAGTGGCTGTCGCGAATGCTACTGCGAGCCAGAAGCTCTACGAAGACAGCCTGCCATCGCCCGAATGGTTTAACTCAGCGGCCTTCCCGACGGCTAATGTCGAAATCCTGGATGTCGCGAGCGTCGGAGATGGGACCTTTACCTCAATCGCGCGACTGACCTTGAAAGACATCACCGTCGACGCAGCGTTTCCCTTCACCCTGACCCTAGACGGTAACGCAGCCCAAATGATGGGCCAAGCCGTGTTCCAGAGAACGCCGCTAGATCTCGGCCAATCCTCGGACCCGAATGCAGATTGGGTTTCGGAAGATATCACGGTCGATGTGGTCGTCGTTGCCACGCGCACGGATTAGCGCTCTCGCAATTTGCAGCTTATATGATCCCTCACGTATGACGAACGGTCTTGCGAGAGAGAACACAGATGACGGTCATAAGCGCGCACGAAGAACTGCATTACATCCATAGAGCGGGCTGGCTCCGCGCCGCTGTTCTGGGGGCGAATGACGGTATCCTTTCCACCTCTAGCCTGATGATTGGGATCGCGGCGGCAGCCGCTTCAGCGCAAGACATCCTTTTAGCTGGCATCGCTGCGCTGGTCGCCGGAGCGCTGTCTATGGCAGCGGGTGAGTACGTCTCGGTGAGCTCTCAATCGGATACAGAAAAGGCAGATCTTGAGACCGAACGAAAAGCGCTGCTCGATAATCCTGATGGTGAATTGGATGAGCTCGCGCGCATTTATATCGCGCGCGGCTTGCCCAAAGAGTTGGCATGTGAGGTCGCCGATAAATTAATGGAGCACGGCGCGCTTGAAGCGCATGCGCGCGATGAACTCGGCATTTCAGATCTTTCCAAAGCGCGTCCCCTACAAGCGGCTGGCTCTTCGGCGCTGAGTTTTACAATTGGGGCAGCACTTCCCATTCTCGTCGCCGTTGCCGCGCCGCACGAGCATGTTGGAGCCGCGATCGCCGCGTCTTCCCTACTTGGACTCGCTCTGCTCGGCGTGCTGTCTGCTCGAGCAGGCGGCGCACCGCCTTTGAAAGCCGTCGCCCGCATCGTGTTCTGGGGCGCCGTTGCCATGGCGCTTACCGCATTGGTCGGACGGTTGTTTGGCGTTGCGGTTTAAAGCATCGGCCCATAAGAGCGCCCTATGACCGCTCAAATTCTCCCCGGCACCGCTGACGCTATCTCAAAAGCTGTCACCGTTCTCAAACGGGGCGGTTTGGTCGCTATGCCAACAGAAACGGTCTACGGGCTGGCCGCCAATGCGGCTGATGGCGCTGCTGTCGCGAGCATATATGCCGCGAAAGGACGACCTCAGTTCAACCCGCTGATCGCACATGTCGCTTCGATGGAAATGGCGTTGAGAGAGGGAAATTTCAGCGCCCATGCACGCACCCTGGCCGATGCATTCTGGCCGGGACCACTAACTTTAGTCGTGGAGGTTCCGGCCACTGGTTCAGTCTCAGCGCTCGCGCGCGCCGGGCTAGATAGCATCGCCATCAGAGTGCCCGGACACCCAATTGCCCGAGAGCTCATCGAAGCCTTTGGTGGGCCGCTTGTTGCGCCCTCTGCCAATCCGAGCGGTAAGATTAGCCCAACTCTGCCGCAGCATGTCGCGTCGGACATGGGCGACCGTGTCGATCTCATTTTAGATGGCGGGCCTTGCACCGCCGGGGTTGAGTCGACCATTATCGACGCCCGCGGCGACCGCCCCGCTCTACTTCGTCCCGGAAGCTTGGATCCCACCGAATTTGAAAAGATCTGGCCAGGCCTTATCCGCCCCGCGCTCAATCCGGATGCGCCTCAATCGCCAGGACAATTGCTCCGACATTATGCCCCAAAAGCAAAGCTTCGCCTCAATGCGGACCTTCCTGAAACGGGGGAAGCCTATCTCGGATTTGGCCCTGTCGAGGCGACCCTCAATTTGTCGGCTAAGGGTGATTTGACCGAAGCGGCGGCCAATCTTTTTGCAATGCTCCGGCATCTCGACGCCAGGTTCGACCGTATCGCGGTGGCGCCGATACCGACCAAAGGCTTAGGCGAAGCGATAAATGACCGCCTTACGCGGGCCGCAAAATGAGCGTAGAATGCTGTCATGGATCTTACATCTGACTTTCTGAATGCGGCGAAAACCCTTCTGGGCGATAAAGGCTGGCGTATGGACGCGGAAAGCCTTGAGGACGTGTCGACGCCTTGGCGCGGAACGTATCAAGGGCATACGCCGTTCCTCGCCCTTCCCGCGTCTACGCAAGAGGTGTCTGCACTAGTCAAGCTGTGTGCGGAGTATAGCGTTGCGATCACGCCGCAAGGTGGGAATACAGGACTTGTCGATGCCGGAACACCGCACGGCGAGATCACGATCTCGATGCGCCGCATGCAAGCCGTGCGGGCGATCGACCCGTTCAACAATTCGATGATCATTGAAGCCGGCGCGCCGCTCGTCATCGCGCAAGAGGCCTCAGACAAAGCTAATCGCCTCTTCCCGCTGTCTTTGGGATCAGAAGGGACCGCAACAATTGGTGGCCTTATCTCTACCAATGCCGGCGGGGTCGCAGTTCTCCGCTACGGCATGATGCGGGACCTGATCTTAGGGTTGGAAGTCGTGCTCCCGAATGGCGACATCTGGGATGGGCTTTCGGGACTGCGCAAGAATAATACAGGGTATGATCTGAAACATCTGTTCGCTGGCGCTGAGGGCACGCTTGGAATCATCACAGCCGCAACTCTAAAACTCTTCCCAAAGGTCGCGCGCACCTCGGCTTGGATTAGCTGTAAGAGCGCGCAAGACGTTGTCGAACTCCTCGCCCTGGTTCGCGATCATGCGGGCGACACAGTGACGAGCTTTGAAATCATCCCAGCCAACGCGATCGAAATGGTTCGCTCTGAAATGCCAGACGTGCGCGATCCGAACCCTTCCGACCTCCAGTGGCGTGTTCTATGTGAAATCTCTATGGCGAAGGATACAACTCGGTTCGGGTTCATTATCCCTGCCGGGTCGAGGGCTTTTTTGATTGCTTTCAT
>JBCBGJ010000297.1:0-3715 GCA_038526925.1 Pseudomonadota bacterium | reverse complement strand
CTTTACGCTCGGCATGATCCGCGCGTGGAAATCGAGACAGGCGGGACATGTCCAGCTGGCATATTCGACAAGCGTCACTGGCGCATTTGGATCGCCGAAAACGATGTCTTGTAGGACGATGCCTTCGCCATCGCCCGAATTAGCGTTTGATGCGCTGGAATCGCCATCTGACGCGCCACCACACGCCGCGAGGGCGAGGGCGCTAAGGGCAAATAGGGTGCCACGGCGGGTGAAGCTGAGCATGCTCATAACCTTTCCTTAACAGTCTGAGTCGGATTGGTTGCCAAGAAGTTAACGGCGCCGCCGCTGTCAAGGGCTGGCTATTCAGCAGGTGCAGTCACACCGAGCTTTTCATCGAGCACGGCCTTCATGCCATCGGCGGTGCGCCAGTCATAGCCTTGGAGTTTCTCGCCGTTCAGAAAAACGGTCGGCGTTGAATTCACACCCTGGCTGTCGCCTTTCATCACGGACTCCCCGATCGCATAGGTGACGTCCTTATTGCTCAAGCAGTTTGTAAAACCGTCGCCTTCGATGCCGTAAGAGGATGCCAATGCGCGCAGGGCCCCTTCAATATCGCCGCCAGAGCGGGCGAGATTCAGAACATTCGTTTGCGCAGCGAACAGATCATCAATCGCGTCATAATAATTGTCCTCGCCTGCGCAGCGGGCCAGAGCAAACCCTGCCACAGAAATATTCGCCGGCGGCGTTGGGAATTCGCGGAACACAAACCTGACTTGACCTGTCTCAACATAATCAGCTTTCAGCATCGGGATAACGTCCGTGTGGAACTGCAAACATGCCGGGCAGGTCCAGCTGGCATATTCTACGATTGTGATCGGTGCGTCAGCGTCCCCAAGAGCGATATCGGTCAATGCCAATCCGTTGGTCCCAGGCGTCCCCTCCTGGGCATTACTTGTATCTGCGGCACCGCAGGCTGTTAGCGCAACGAGAGAGAAGGCGGCAACAGCGGCGCGGCGAGTGAATTGGATCATAAGGGGACGACCTTTCAGATGGTTAAAATGGAAGCGGGGACGGGGCTTCGCCCTCTGGTGTTTCAGGTTCAGCGGTTAACACTGCTTCGCCCAGCGCAACAATTGCTGCGCGGAGATTTTTATCATCAATAGATTGTGCGCTTGCAAGGAGAGCGTCTTTTTGCTCCGGCGTAAGCGGAACCGGCTTTGAAACGCCCTGTTTCGGCGCCGAGCCGAGATGACCTTGAAGGATTTTGATCGCGGTGATGTCGCCGCCTGCCGCGACAGAGACCCGTTGGCGGATGATTTCGCTCTGATGCTGCACAAGCCCGGCTGCAGCCGGCACCACCATCATAGTGAGTCGCCTGCCGCCTTTTGCAGGCGTGAGCTTTTCAGGGCGGCAGAGGCGAGCGAGCTGCTCCCCGACAATATCTTTCCAGTTCACTTTTAGGCGGCTCAGCGTTGCGGCCTTCTGGGGCAGTTTCTTACGCGCCAGGCGCATCGCCGCCGTCCCGATCGTTTTCGGGCCAGGATGCACGGGTTTCGCCTTCGCATAGCGTAGTTTGACGCGAGCGCGGGCTTCCTCCAGAGGATCGAGACTTGAACGTTTGACCATTCACGCCACTCTGCATGCCATGAACATGGATGAAAAGTTACACTTTGCAGACCTTTCTGACAGGCTGCTCGAATGGTATGCCGCATCGGCGCGCGAACTGCCCTGGCGCATTGGTCCGGCAGACCGCGCTCGCGGCGTGCAACCAGATCCATATCGTGTTTGGCTCGCAGAGATTATGTTGCAGCAAACGACGGTGCCGCATGCGACGCGCTATTATCTCGCCTTCACACAGCGCTGGCCGAGTATCGAAGACCTGGCCGCGGCAAAAGATGCGGACGTCATGGCGGCTTGGGCTGGGCTTGGCTACTACGCGCGAGCTCGAAACTTATTAAAGTGCGCACGCGAGGTCGCGGCCCTCGGCGCTTGGCCGGATACGGTTGAGGGCCTGCGCAAGCTTCCCGGTATTGGCCCTTACACAGCTGGCGCTGTTGCGGCATTGGCCTTCGGTCGCCAGGCGGCCGCCGTAGACGGCAATGTCGACCGCGTGTTTGCGCGGCTGATGGCGCTGAAAGGCGACTGGAAGCTTGAGAAAGAGCGCCTCAAGGCGGAAGTTGAAGGCTTGGTACCAGCCGATCGCCCGGCGGAGTTCGCCGAAGCCTTGATGGATTTAGGCGCGACGGTCTGTACACCAAAATCGCCAAATTGCTTGCTGTGCCCGCTGAGACCGATGTGCGCGGCGCAGCCGGAGGGAGACCCGGAGCGATATCCGATCAAACCAAAGAAAACGCCAAAACCTACGCGGTATGGCCATGTCTATGTGTTGTTTGGCGAGGGTAGGAGCGTCCTGACAGAACGGCGACCGGATAAGGGTTTGCTTGGAGGGATGTTGGGCCTCCCGACCTCTGATTGGGCGGACAAATTACCCTCCACAGAATTCCCCTCTCAGGCGAATTGGGAGGACATCGGTGAAGTTCGACACGTTTTCACGCACTTTGCCTTGACGCTGACCGTCTGGCGCGCGGAGGCGGCTCAGCCGCTCGCGGATCTACAACAAACGTCAGATGCTTTGCCGAGTGTTTTTGCGAAAGCTTTGAAACTGGCGCTCCCAAATCGATAAACGCGGCAGATGAAACTGGCATGCCTCGGGCGTGATGCGTCTTGCAAGAGAAAGTGTTGCAAACCGCGTTGCGTATTGCGGAGGTAGGATTGCGCGCATCCTCCTTCAGGCATGAATCAACCCGGCAAGTGCAGTTAATTTCCCTGCAAAACCAATAAAATACAGCATTTTGAGGTGTGGATGCGAACTTGCGTAGTTCAGTTTGCTTTTGGCGAAAATTGGTTCGGCGAAAGCGCTTAATTTGAACCGAAAAGGGAATTCCCATGAATACGATTAAATGCCTTTCTGCCATGGCACTCGCAGCCGGACTGATGGGGTCAATTGCGGCTCACGCGGCGCCTCAGAATGCAAAAAACTTCAAGAATGCGATGCAGAATGCCTCTCAGGCGCGCCTGAACCACAATGGCAGCAACGTACTGCGGTTTGATGCGGATCAAGACGCCACCATCCGCAATGTCACAGTTGCGAATAGCGGATTGCGTATGAACTCTGTTCACGTGGACGACTCATTGATTGCCGATCTCGATGTCGATCAAGATGCGAAAGTGCGTCGTTCTACGATCTCGAGCTCAAACGTTTCTTTGAATTCGCTCGACATGACACGTGCCCGCTCAATTCACAGCGATGTGGATCAGGACGTCACGGTTCGCAATCTGTCTGCCTACGGCGCGACCGTGTCGGCGAACACGATTTCCATTCGATAGGAGATTGTGATGAAGCGCGCGAGACAAACCCTTTCTTATTTGGGCTTTGGAACCTGTATCCTGATCGTCATCACCTTGCTGATGCCATATCAGGTGCAAGCTCAGTCCGCGCGCTTCACCATCATTGATGCGCGCGATGGGATGACGCCAGAAGTGGTCGAAGCCTATGCCAACGCTATGGGCAAGAACGCCGAAACGGCCTTGGTTCGTAGCCGCATCAAGGTGCTAACCTCATCACGGCACGGTTTTGATGTGGTTGGCGTCAATCGGTGCGGTGGGGCCTGCTTCCTGCTGGACGATTACAGTCATATCGATATCGGCTTGGCGAACATGATCGGGAAGCTGAACGGCCCCCGCATCAAATCCG
>JBCBGJ010000296.1:0-3719 GCA_038526925.1 Pseudomonadota bacterium | reverse complement strand
GTGTAGTCGAAAGGATCCTCGACGAGAAACTAGAACCAGCCCTGCAATTCCTCGCAAACCCTTACAAACTCTGGGAAAGCGGCTCCAAGACCTTGCGCCAAACCATCGCCAGATTGGCCTTCAACAACCACATTCTCTACGACCGATTTGAGGGTGCTAGAACCACTGCAATAGCGTTTCCGTTCAAAGCCTTAGGTACACTATCGATGTGTGAATTAAGCTGTGGTGCCCGGGGGCGGATTTGAACCACCGACACGCGGATTTTCAATCCGCTGCTCTACCCCTGAGCTACCCGGGCAGGCCAAACAGGGAAGCGGTGTCTTAGCGGCCCTCTTCGCGCTTGTCCAATGCCGAAATCGTTTTTTTGCAGATCAGCTGTAACGCGCGTCTACTTTGAGTTTTTCTTCGTCTTCTGCCGCAGCCACGGCTTTCACACTGGCCTCAAGATCTTCGAGATATTCATCAATGAAATCCGAATGTTTGGGCGACAGCATTAAGTGCAAGCTCGGTGGTTCCTTGGTCACGGACGTGAACCATCCCCGGCGGTATATTTCCCCATAAATAGCGAAAGCATGATGCTTGGGATGGCGAAACGCGACCAGTCCGAGCATGGGGTTTCCGAGAACTTCAAACCCAAGCCGCTTGACGCCTTCCTCGACACGCTCGCGCGTTGCGCAAACTTGGCCTTGAAGACGCTTGTATCCGTCGACGCCGAGATGGTTCATGACCGCCCATGCGGCGGAAATAGCACCGCCCGGTCGCGTGCCCGCCAAAGTTGGTGTCTTCATTGGCGCGCCCGACCATTGATTCATATCAAACGGCATGTGCGCGAACAATTCCTCAGATCGGAACAAAACAGTCGAGGCACCTTTTGCCGCGTATCCATATTTGTGCAGGTCCGCACTCATCGAATGCACGCCCGGCAGCTCGAAATCAAAGGCCGGGACCGGCACGCCATTCATCCGAGCGAAAGGTGCAAAATAGCCGCCGACGCAGGCATCGACATGCAGCCAAAGATCTTTCTTCACGGCTGCATCACTCAAAGCTTCAATCGGGTCGATAATGCCATGAGGAAAGTTTGGCGCGGACCCAACAATCATGATCGTATCCGCATCACAGGCCGCGACCATGGCTGGGACATCGGCTTCATATGTACCATCGGTCTTCACCGGAATCCGGCGAATCTCGACGTCCATAAGGTGAGCCGCTTTGTCGAACGCAAGGTGCGCGGAGAAAGGTAAAACGACGTTTGCCCGTTCACGGGCGCGCCCCAGCGACCTGGCATAATCACGAGCCGTCTTGATAGCCATTGTGATGGAGTCCGTCCCGCCGGAGGTCATGGCCCCCGTGCTGCCGTCTGGACCATGCAACAAGCCGAGCCCCATAGAAACGACGTCTTTCTCCATTTGTGCCAATGACGGGAACGCCAATGGGCCAAGGCCGTTCTCTGACATGAAAGCTGAGTACGCTTCTTTCTGGATTGCGGCGATTTCTTCGCCGGCGTTGAAAACATAAACTGCGGTTCTGCCATCACGCCATTTCGCGTCTGCTGCGCCTCGCGCATGCATGTCTTTTTGGATGTCCTCCCACGGACGGCCCTGCTCTAACATTTTCATCAGAGATCTCCTGTCTTGCGCCATACAGTGCGATAGCGGCGTCAGAAAATCGAGAGGGCGCCGCAAATAAATGCGCCGCCCTCTTAGTCAGTGAATAGAAGAGTTAGTTTTCTAGTTTCGTCTGCATGATCTCGGTAAGCTCAGGAGAGTCGATTGAGGCAACGGCGCTTACGATCGCATCTACACGACATTTATTCGCGAGAACGCGCTCGCGAAGCGTTTCGCGAACCCCGGCATTTGTACAAACGCGCTTGGAGGCCGTGTTGATCATATTGAACACTTCCGCGGCATCTGCAGCCTTGGTCAAATCATAGCCGCTAATGGAAACTTCAACTTGCTTCTTTTGTGGATCGAATTCCGTTGCCGCCATTGCCGGGAGCAAGGCGCAAGCAGATGCTGAAATGAGAGCTGTGGTCAGGGTTTTGGAAAAGGTCATTTTTATTGCTCCTGTTGAGGATCATCTTTGTTTTCTCTCTTCCCTGTGCGAATGCTCATAACATACTTTATCGAAAAACAATATGAACTTTTTGTTACTACACATGTAACATAAACAACGGTAACTCTCCCCTTTCGTTCTTGAACGGACCTCGCTAACCAATCAAACTATGGCTAAGTCTCACTTTGTTTGCCAATCTTGCGGCGCCGTTCACTCTAAATGGTCCGGCAGATGCGATGCGTGCGGTGAGTGGAACACGCTCATCGAAGAGGCGAGCTCTGGGCCGCCCGGAGGTTTAAAGGCCTCAAAGTCGAACACCAAGAGATCTAACAAAGCCGAGTTCACCGCACTGGACGGCAATGATGCCCCGCCGGAGCGCATCGTCCTCGGTGTGGATGAGCTCGACCGCGTGTTTGGCGGCGGTATCGTTCCGTCGAGCGCAACGCTGATCGGGGGCGACCCTGGAATCGGAAAATCGACCCTTCTATTACAAGTCGCGGCTCGGCTCGCGCGAAACGGTCTGACCACCGTCTATGTCTCAGGCGAAGAAGCGACCGCGCAGATCCAAGATCGCGCCAGACGTTTAAAGGTTGCAGACAGTTCTGTTCAACTTGCGACCGAGACCGACTTACGAAAAGTCCTGTCTGCGCTCAAATCAGCAAAGCCGGACTTCGTCGTAATCGATTCCATTCAAACCATGTGGTCGGATAGCTTGGAAGCCGCGCCGGGCAGCGTCAGCCAAGTTCGAGCTTGCGGCCAAGAACTCACGCGCTGGGCCAAAAAATCTGGCGCGGCGCTTATATTAGTTGGGCACGTCACCAAAGAGGGCCAAATCGCCGGACCTCGCGTCGTCGAACATATGGTCGACACTGTGTTCTATTTCGAAGGCGAGCGCGGCCATCAGTTTCGAATTCTGCGCGCCGTAAAGAACCGCTTTGGTCCAACCGACGAGATCGGCATTTTTGAGATGCACCAATATGGGTTGGCACCGGCGCGTGAACCATCTGCCTTGTTCCTCTCGTCAGAGCATGACGAATCCGGTGGAGCAGCCGTCTTCGCGGCGATGGAAGGTTCCCGTCCCGTTTTAGCGGAAGTGCAAGCCTTGGTCGCTCCCTCAGCTTATGGAACGCCGCGCCGTTCTATTGTCGGCTGGGACAATAATCGCCTTGCTATGCTGCTGGCGGTTTTAGAGGCGCGATGCGGTGTCTCTTTAGGAGGACGCGATGTCTATCTGTCCGTGGCCGGCGGATATAAGATTACTGAGCCAGCCGGCGACTTAGCGGCCGCAGCCGCGCTGCTAACCTCCGCATCCGGCAACCCCGGCCCGGCAAAATCAATCTTTTTCGGAGAGGTTGCTCTGTCTGGAGCCGTACGTCCGGTCGCGAGAATGGAGCAACGATTGAAAGAGGCTGCGCGCCTCGGCTTCGAGCGGGCTTATGTGCCCGAAGGCAGCCCAACCGCGATTGAAGGCTTGACGATCACCCCGATCAAGCGCCTATCTGATTTGGTAGAGTTGATCGCGCCATAAGCGTAGAGATGATGACGATTACAATCGCCACGGCATCAAAGGCTGTAAGGGCTTCCATCATTAGCCAGCTTCCGGCGCGATCAACTCTACCAAATCAGATAGGCGCTTGATCGGGGTGATCGTCAAGCCTTCAATCGCG
>JBCBGJ010000295.1:0-3741 GCA_038526925.1 Pseudomonadota bacterium | reverse complement strand
AGACCGTCGAGTTGAACCCAGACGTTTTCTCGTCGCAGCGCGGCGGAATTAATCTCGCTGTCCCGCCCCGCGACCACTGGAAGCCTGAAATTCTCGTCCGCGCGGCGATGGACAATCTCATCAGCATGGATGAGCCGCAGCACATGCAGATGCGGATCCAGCAAAAAGACTTCTTCATCCCGGCTTATGTCAAAGTAGCACATGCAGATGTTAGCCAAAAAGTTGAAACCCTTCTGGATGATCTTGAGGCGAACGGGCCGGAGGTCGAGTTCGTCAAACTCTTCTCCAATCAGTTGCCGCTCTATACGCTCTGCGAAATGCTTGGCGTCGATGAAGAAGACCGCCAGAAAATCGTTCACTGGATGCATTATCTGGAAATGGCCTCGCAGTTTATGGCGAACCCGTTCCGGACCTTCCTAGGCGAACCGCTCTTCCCATTTCGCTTCAAAAAAGTGGTTGAAGAAATGTTCGCCTATGGTGCGAGCGTTATGGCCGATCGCCGGAAAAATCCGCGCGAGGACCTTCTCACTGTGATTGCGCACTCCAAAATGAACGATGAGCTTTTGCCGCAAGAATACCTTGATGGTTCTTGGCTCCTAATCATCTTTGCCGGCAATGATACGACACGAAACTCGCTGTCGGGGACGATCAAGCTGATGACCGAGTGGCCGGAACAGCGCGCGATGGTGCTGAACGATATGTCTCTCATCCCCCGCATGTCCGAAGAAGCCCTGCGAATGGTCTCACCGGTGAAGCATATGCGCCGCACAGCGCTCGATGATTTTGAGCTTAATGGCCAAAAAATCGCCAAGGATGAGAAAGTCGTGATGTGGTATGGCGCGGGCAACCGCGATCCCGAGGTGTTCGAAAACCCGGATGTCTTCGATCTGACGCGAGACAATGTCAGTAAGCACATCGCATTCGGACATGGCGTCCACAAATGCCTCGGCTCACGCGTTGCCCAAATGCAGCTACAGGTCGCTTACGAGCAGATTTTCACGCGCTTCCCCGACATCGAGTTTACCGGTGAGATCAAGTATGGTCCGAATGCGCTCGTACACGCGATTTCGAAATTGAAAGTCGCGCTTTACGGCAAGGGCAATAGCCGCCCAACCGTCTCGCAAGTTAAAACGCTCGAAACGACTTAGACGTCGACTTCGGCTTCCAGAGCATTGTCTTGGATAAACTGGCGGCGCGGTTCAACCACGTCGCCCATCAGCCGTGAGAACATGTCGCCCGCTTCGAGGGCATCATCGACTTCCACTTGCAAAAGCGTCCGCGCATTGGCGTCTAGCGTCGTTTCCCAAAGCTGGTCAGCGTTCATCTCACCAAGGCCTTTATAGCGCTGAATTTTCAGCCCCTTACGACCCGACGCCAAAACGGCCTCAAGCAAGCTGACAGGCCCGGTCACAGCGATCTCACCGGCCTTCTCATTGCGGAGAATAGATGGCTCAACATAGATCGGGCGGATATTCTGCGCGATGCCATTGAGGCGGGTCGCATCCGCGCTGCTGAGCAGCTGAGCATCTAGGACCGCTTTCTCTTCAACGCTTCGAACTTCGCGCGACAGGACCAGGTCTCCATTCTCAAACCGGCCTTCCCACGTGTCTTCGCCTTCCTCAGCGATGATATTTAGACGCGCGGCAGCGGCTTTAGCTTCGTCATCTGATGCGCCAGGCGCGAGTGCGCCCGCCATGGCGGCTTGCTCCACAATGTCGCCAGGGGCGCGTAGAGAGAGACGCCACAGAGCCTGTTTGAATTGAGAGGCCGCGCGGACGCGTTCCCGCAAGTCTTCTGACGCGATTTGGGTGCTGTCAGCCAAGATCAGAACTTCGCCGTCTGTCCCAGCTTCGATCAGATATGAATTCAGCTCATCATCATCTTTAAGGTAGCGCTCCGATTTGCCGCGTGAGACCTTATAGAGCGGAGGTTGCGCGATATAGAGATAGCCATTCTCAATCACTTCCGGCATCTGGCGGTAGAAGAAGGTGAGTAGTAGCGTCCGGATGTGGGCACCATCGACGTCCGCGTCGGTCATGATCACAATCTTGTGGTAGCGCAACTTATTGATGTCGAACTCTTCCCGTCCGATCCCCGCGCCGAGCGCCATGATCAGCGTTCCGACCTGGTCAGACGACAGCATCTTGTCGAAGCGCGCGCGCTCGACGTTTAGGATTTTACCGCGCAGTGGCAGGATCGCCTGGTTCGACCTGTCGCGACCCTGTTTGGCGGAGCCGCCCGCGGAGTCACCCTCCACGATGAAGATTTCGGACTTGGACGGATCCTTTTCCTGACAATCAGCGAGCTTACCGGGCAGGGACGTGATATCGAGCGCCGTCTTGCGACGGGTCAGCTCCCGCGCCTTGCGAGCCGCTTCGCGCGCCGCCGCCGCTTCGACGATTTTCGACATGACTTGCTGAGCTTCTTTCGGATGCTCTTCGAACCATTCCGCAAGCTTCTCGTTGATCAAGCTCTCGACCACTGGGCGCACTTCTGAGGAGACCAATTTGTCTTTGGTCTGCGAACTAAATTTCGGATCAGGCACTTTGACAGAGAGCACGCAGGTCAGGCCTTCGCGTGCATCATCGCCGGTAATGTCGACTTTTTCTTTCTTCGCCACGCCTGTTTCTGTGGCGTATTTATTGATGATCCGCGTTAAAGCGCCTCGAAAGCCCGCCAAGTGCGTGCCGCCATCGCGTTGCGGAATATTGTTCGTAAAGCAGAGCACGTTCTCATGATATGCGTCGGTCCACTCCAGAGCCGCTTCGACCGTGATGCCGTCTTTTTCACCGATCACGAAAATCGTCTCAGGGATCAAAGCGTTCTTGGTTTCGTTCAGGTGCTGAACAAAAGCAGAGACGCCGCCCGCATATTCTAGAATTGCCTCATACGGATCCGCCTCGCGCAAATCCTTGAAGACAATCCGTACGCCTGAGTTCAAGAAAGCGAGCTCGCGCAGGCGGTGTTCCAGCGTCTTGCGATTATAGACGGTCATCGTGAACGTCTCTGGGCTCGCCAGGAAGCGCACAGCCGTCCCGGTATAGGGTGACCCATCCGCTGTCGTCGGGCTCGTGCCAACGACTTTCAGCGGCGCTTCTGTACGTCCACCATCTACGAAGCGAACTTTGTGCTCAGAGCCATCGCGGTGAATGGTGAGATCAAGCCAAACCGACAGCGCGTTCACAACCGAAACGCCCACGCCGTGCAGGCCGCCGGAGACTTTGTATGAGTTGCTGTCAAACTTTCCGCCGGCGTGCAGCTCAGTCATGATGACTTCAGCCGCTGAGCGGCCTTCTGTGGCATGCTGTCCGACGGGAATACCGCGTCCGTTGTCGGTGATCTCAGCCGACCCGTCGGGGTGCAAGGTCACCGTCACTTCGTCCGCGTGACCAGCCAAAGCTTCGTCGATCGCATTGTCGACGACCTCGTAAATCATGTGGTGGAGACCCGATCCGTCATCGGTATCACCAATATACATTCCTGGGCGTTTCCGGACTGCTTCGAGGCCCTTCAAGACCTTGATCGAGTCGGCGCCATATTCTGGATTATTATCGGCCGCTTCTGACATCGGGGTAACCCTCGCAAGTGATTCGTCGAATTCCCTGAAAATATAAGGGATTTTAGCCTAAAAGGGAAATCCGAAACTGGTATTTCTTTGAGACAGCAATAAGCCCGATAACACACTGATTATATTGATTTTTTATCTCGAAGAAATACCAGTTTCGGATTTCCCTTTTAGGC
>JBCBGJ010000294.1:0-3743 GCA_038526925.1 Pseudomonadota bacterium | reverse complement strand
TATCCTCGCGCCCATATAATGCTCAAGTTGAGCATAACAGGAGGCTGAAATGGCAAGACTGATCGATGCAGGACCTGGATGTCCGACACCAACCCCATTGCGCGGGACGGAAGTCGCAAAAGAAACCGGGCTCGCTTATGACGAAGCTGTAAAAGCAAAGACGGATCATTTGTATCCTTTGGTTAGCGACTTCATCACCCCGATGGAATGGCCAGCGGTTGCGCCTCTCGTGGCAGCAATCAATGACCTCAAAGCAGAGAAGAACGCGGTTATCCTTGCGCACAATTATATGACACCGGATATTTTCCGTCTGGTTGGTGATTTTCGAGGCGACAGCTTGCAGTTGGCCCGCGAAGCCGCCGAAGTTGAGGCAGACATCATCGTTCAGGGCGGCGTTCACTTTATGGCTGAGACGTCGAAAATTCTGGCCCCAAGCAAAACTGTCCTGATTTCAAGCCTTGAAGCCGGATGCTCGCTCGCCAGCTCGATCACGGGAGCAGATGTGCGCCTGATCAAGGAGCGCTACCCCGACTATCCTGTCGTTACTTATGTGAACACGACGGCAGACGTGAAAGCCGAATGCCATATCACCTGTACAAGCTCAAATGCTGCACAGGTCGTTGAGGCCGTGGCGAAAGAGTGGGACACCGACACAGTCATCCTAGTGCCTGATCAGTATCTCGCAAAGAATGTCGCGGCTCAGACGAATATCCGGATCATCACTTGGCCGGGCGCTTGTGAAGTGCACGAGCTGTTTAGTTCCGACGATGTCGACGCCTTACGTGAGGCACATCCTGGTGTGGTCATTCTGGCTCACCCAGAGTGTCCGCCGGATGTCCTCGAAAGCGCGGATTTTGCCGGGTCCACCGCGGCGCTTGCGAACTATGTCAAAGACGAGAGCCCTGCAAAGGTCGTTCTGCTGACCGAATGTTCGATGTCAGACAATGTTGCGGCAGAGAATCCAGGGGTCGATTTCGTGCGCCCGTGCAATCTTTGCCCGCACATGAAGCAAATCACCTTGGAGAACATCCTCGAATGCTTGACCGAGATGCGACATGAAGTGACCATCGAAGAAAGCGTCCGCATCAAAGCGAAAGCAGCGATCGATGCGATGCTTGCTCTGCCGAAGATGGAAAATCCACTCGCGTTCGAAACCGGCCTTGCGCCGATGGAGATTGAGGTAATTTCACCATCGTAACGTCTTGTCGTCGCCACAAGCGCGGCTAAGGTGGGAGATGGAGTGCTAGAGGAGAGAGATATGGCGAAGTGGGTGACAACGCTGTTGGCAAGTCTAATGACGCTTTGTTTTCTCCCCGCAACGGCGGACACAAAAGACCCGACAGATGTGCTTGGCTCCTGGAGCTTCCAAACCAAGCCGTATCGTGAGGGTCAGTGCATTATGACCGGAACAATGCGGCTCAGCTCTCACCCGGCTGACGGCCTTTATGAGTGCGAGCTCACAGCGGTTGAAGTCTGCTCCATGTGGGGTCGATCAGTCGTGCTGCAGCAATGCGAGGCGCGCCGTTTTGGAAACCAGGTTTCGATCCGATCTCAAATCAAAGAAATGCTTGAGCAAAAGGTCGAAGGTTTGATCTATGTTCCGGACAATTTCACCCTGACGATCCAAGATCAGTCGCGTATGTGGGGCGCGCTCGTCTCTGCCGCGACCGCGCCGGTTGAGTTCCGACGCTCGGAAGACGGCATTTCTTGATGCGCGTATGGCTGGTAGGTCTTCTCGCGATCTTTAGTGCGCTCACAGCTGCTGCTGACACCAATATAGCGGGGCATTGGACGTTTTCAGCAAACGTCGCAGACGATTGCCAGTTTGACGGCCAGGCTTTTCTTAAAAAAACGGGCGAGGACCAGTTCAGCGGTGAAGTCACCGCACGACAAAGCTGCCCTGTTCTGGAAGAAGACTATCTCGTCCGGCAGGAATGTGCCGCCTCCCAGCTCGGCAATCAGCTTTCAGTGCGATGCCGCATCGTTGAGTTTCTAAGCGGCAAAGAAACCGCATTTTACTATCCAGACAATTTCACACTCACAATTGAATCTGCCGTCCGCATGCATGGCGCGTTGGTGAGTTCTGGGATGGCCAAGCCCGCAGAATGGGTTCGTGCTGAAAGGGGCATTTCTTGAGTTCATCTAGCGGGCCTCGGCCCGAACGTTACACCGCCACTGCTCCTGCAGGTGATGCGCGCATTTTGATTGTTGGGGCAGGCCTCGCAGGGCTATTCTTGGCGCTGCGCCTGGCGCCGCGGCCGTGCACGGTCATTTCACCCGCGCCGCTCGGACAAGCGGCCTCCTCTGCCTGGGCGCAAGGCGGATTGGCCGCTGCCCTACACCCAAAAGATAGCCCTGAACAACATGCGGCTGATACGGTTGCCGCCGGCGCCGGCCTCGTCGATCCAGCAATTGCGAAACTGATTGCCGAAGATGGCCCAAAACGTGTGCGTGATCTGATCGCACTTGGCGTGCCGTTTGATCGCACACCGGACGGCCAACTCGCGCTGAGCTTAGAAGCCGCGCACTCTCATCCTCGCGTTGCCCGCGTGGCTGGAGACCTCGCTGGGAAAGCCATTATGGGCGCGCTGACGGCCGCGGTAAAAGCCGCAAACCACATTCAACTCATCGAGCACGCAAAGGCGGTTGGGCTTCTACAAGATAGCGACGGCAGGATTGCTGGCGCAGTTTTGAAAGATCGCCGCGGACGTGTGTCGACATTTACCAGCCCAGAGACCGTGCTCTGTACAGGAGGCTCGGGCGGCCTATTCCGCGTCACCACCAACCCACCACAAGCGAGGGGTGATGCCCTTGCCATGGCCTACTCTGCCGGCGCTGTGATCGCTGACCTTGAGTTCGTTCAGTTCCACCCAACGGCCATGGATGTTGGCTTAGACCCCTCCCCGCTCGCGACAGAAGCTTTGCGGGGCGAAGGCGCAATTCTGGTTGGTGAAGACGGCGCCTCTTTCATGGCACGCTACCATTCAGACGCAGAACTTGCGCCAAGAGATGAGGTCGCGCGGGCCATACATTCTGAAATCTCAGCGGGTCGCAAAACCTATCTCGACACTCGCAGCTCCATCGGCGACGAGATCAAAGATCACTTCCCAACCGTTTTTGCCGCTTGCATGGCCGCGGGTATCGATCCGCGGCAAAGCGTGATCCCGGTTGCGCCTGCCATGCACTATCATATGGGCGGCATCCTGTCCGACACTTGGGGACGCTCGACCCTGAATGGGCTAAGCGTTTGCGGAGAATGCGCCAGCACCGGCGCGCACGGCGCAAACCGACTGGCGTCAAACTCTTTGCTTGAAGCGGTTGTCATGGCAGCGCGCATCGCCGACAGACTGCACGGCGCGGACTTAGTCTTGCCGAAGCAGAGCGTCAGCGATGTCCCAACCGAGTTGAGCGATGAAGCGCTCCAGTCGTTGCGCCAAGACATGGCGGCTAAGTGCGGGGTTGTTCGCGACCGCGATGGCCTGACAGCGCTTCTGGACCATATCGCAGCGCTCGAGACTAAGTTTGAAGGCGCCCGCGCGCTATGCGCCTCAAGGCTTATTGCCGAGTCCGCATTGGCCCGAACCGAAAGCCGCGGCGGACACTTCCGGTCTGACCATCCAGAACCATCCACTTTCGCGGCGCGCACGTTCGCCGCCCGCCCCGATATGCAAATCCCAGATATTCAAGCCCATGCGCTGGAGACCGCAGAATGACATTCATCGCCCCGCCCCCGCTTCCAGACA
>JBCBGJ010000293.1:0-3744 GCA_038526925.1 Pseudomonadota bacterium | reverse complement strand
GTGATGATCTTCCTGATCACGATCTTTCTCGGCGGCTGCGCCGGATCGGCGGCCTGCGGCATTAAGATGTTCCGCCTCGAGATCAGTTTCCGCGCTGTGCTCGCGCATGCCCAGCAAATGGTTAGCCCGAACCGTGTCGTGCGGATCCGCTACGGCGGCAAAGTGATCGACAATGACACCCTGCAATCGGTGATGGTCTTTGTCTTTCTCTATCTCGCGACATTCATCACCGCCGCGATCTTGCTCAGCCTGACCGGCGAAGACCCGCTCACGGCCATTTCAGGCGCCGCAACCAGCGTGTCCAATGTCGGCCCAGGCCTTGGCCCAGAAATCGGTCCTGCAGGCACGTTTGAAGGCCTGACCGATCGCGGCAAATGGATCTGCGCCATCGCCATGCTACTCGGCCGACTGGAATTCACAGCCGTCTTCGTTCTGATGACCCGCCGCTTCTGGCGCGGATAAACACGCGCAATTTAGATTCCCTCATTGCTCCCGGCGCATAAATCCGGCAAAAGCGCGCCATGGCCGATACTGTACACATCCCCGCTGACGACCTTCGCGATACCATGATGGATATGGGGCGCCGCGCGCGCCTTGCGTCCGCAGCGCTTGCCAAGGCCGGAGTCCCGGGACGGACAGACGCAATCAATGCGATGGCAGACGCCTTAAAAGCGGCCGAAGCAGACATCCTGAAAGCCAACCAAGTCGATCTTGCCGGTGGCCGCGAAAAAGGGCTGACGGACGCAATGATGGACCGTCTCGCCCTGACGCCAGAGCGTATTGCAGGCGTCGCCGATGCTCTTCGCGATGTGGCGGCATTCCCTGATCCTGTTGGCTCAGAGATTGCCCGTTGGACGGTGCCTTCAGGACTCGATATTGCCCGCGTCCGAACCCCGCTTGGTGTGATCGGGATCATTTATGAAGCCCGGCCAAATGTGACCGCTGACGCGGCTGCGCTTTGTGTGCGATCCGGCAATGCTGCGATCCTGCGCGCCGGGAGCGAGAGCTTACAGTCGTCGATCGCCATCGCAGACGCCCTGCGTGCGGGCTTAGCCTCTGTTGGCCTGCCGGAAGACGCTGTGCAACTGGTTCAGACCAAAGACCGCGCCGCCGTGGGGCATATGCTAGCCGGCTTGGGTGGCAAAATAGATGTCATCGTTCCGCGCGGCGGAATAGGCCTCCTGACGCGCGTTCAAGACGAAGCCCGCGTACCCGTGATCGGCCACCTAGAAGGTCTTTGCCACACCTATGTCGATGGCGCGGCTGATCCTCAAAAAGCGATTGATATCGTTGTAAACGCGAAAATGCGCCGGGTTGGTATTTGCGGGTCGACCGAAACACTGCTGATCGATAGCGCCGTTGCAGGCTCGCTCCTACCAGCGATCGCAAGCGCACTAACAGATGCAGGCTGCACCATGAAAGGCGATGAGGCCTCGCGCGCTTTGGTGGCAAATATTGAGCCTGCGACCGAACAAGATTGGCGCACAGAATATCTCGCGCCGATTATCTCTGTGCGGGTTGTGGATGGCGTCGATGGCGCGATTGATCACATCACGACTTACGGAACCAGCCATACCGAGTGTATCATTACCGAGGACCCCGCCACGGCAGAGAAATTTCTCTCTGACATCGATGCAGGGATCGTGATCCATAACGCTTCGACCCAGTTCGCAGATGGCGGTCAGTTCGGCATGGGCGCAGAGATTGGGATTGCGACCGGACGCATTCATGCGCGCGGCCCGGTTGGCGCTGAGCAGCTGACCATCTTCAAGTATATCGTCCGGGGGACCGGCCAAACGCGCCCATAAAGCGCACAGCCGGCGGGCGGGGTATGCTCAAAAATCGATCCGACGCTTTCTTGCCACCGTCGAGCACGCGTGCGCGCATTGGCATGTTTGGTGGCAGTTTCGACCCGCCGCACAGCGGACATCTGCATGTCGCGGGCACCGCTATGAAACGGCTCCAACTCGACCAGGTTTGGTGGTTTCCAACGCCCGGCAATCCGCTGAAAGAAGCCCCAAGCGATTATGCGGACCGATTTGCCGCCGTGCAGGAACTCACCCAGCGCAACCGCGCCTTTCGAGTAAGCAATGTCGAACAGCAAGCGGGACTTCGCTACACCTATGATCTGGTACGTTTGATGCGCCAGCGCTGCCCACACGCGGATCTCGTCTGGATCATGGGCGGCGATAGTTTGATGACGTTTCACTATTGGAAAGACTGGGAAAAGCTCGCGGAGCGCATACCGATTGCGGTAATCGCGCGGCCCGGATTTGAATTGGCTTCCCGGTTCAGCCTGTTCGCGAAACGGATGCAGCGTCATCGTCTCGCTGACAAGGCTGCCAGCATCCTACCTGAACAGAAAGCGCCCGCTTGGGTCTATGTCCCGGCGCCGCTTGATCCCATTTCGTCCACGGCTTTGCGTACCGGATAGACTATGACTGACCTACAAATTTTCACCACAGGCGGCACCATCGACAAGGTGTACTTTGATGCGCTGTCTGAATTTCAAGTCGGCGCCTCGCCGCTCGATGCGATCCTCAGCGAGGCGAATGTCAGCCTAGAATACGCGCTGACCTCATTGATGAAAAAGGACAGTCTTGAGCTCACGGATGCCGACCGCGACACGATCCGGACCGCCGTCACGAGCTGCAACGCCAAGCATGTCCTGATCACACACGGCACGGACACAATGGCGATAACCGCTGAAGCGCTGAAAGATGTGGGCAACAAGACCGTGGTTTTGACTGGCGCGATGCAACCGGCACGGCTTCGCTCAACCGATGCGATCTTTAATGTCGGGTTCGCGATTGCGGCGGCGCGTATGCAGGCGCCGGGAGTCTATATCGCCATGAATGGTCGTGTTTTTGAGGCGGGGCACGTCCGTAAAGACCGCGGCGCTGGCCAATTCGTTGCAGATTGAGCGTTTAAACAATTGCGCAGCCAGTGTTGCGAATTCGCCCTAGGCCCTGATCGCAACGCGTGATACGGTGGAGCTGGTAATTTTGAATGGAGCTTCACCCTGTCCGCAGTTAAAACTGAGACGAATTCGGCCCGCGCGGCGACCATCGATGACATTCGCGCGTTCTCAGACACGATCGTTTCTTCATTGGAAGACGACAAAGCCGAAGACTTAACCGTTATTGATCTCACGGAAAAATCCTCACTTGCTGATATTATGATCATCGCTTCGGGCCGCTCGGCTCGTCATGTGAGTTCGATTGCCGATCATTTGGCGAAGAAAGTCAAAGAAAAGACCGGACAGGCGCCAAAGCTGGAAGGTCTGCCAAATGCGGATTGGGTGCTGATCGATCTCGGAGACGTCATCGTTCACCTGTTCCGGCCAGAAGTTCGCTCCTTCTACAATCTTGAAAAGATCTGGGCGGGCGATAGCGGGCATCGGCCTGACGACGTTTAAGTCGCGCGCTTTCCATCATGCACATCACGCTGATCAGTGTCGGCAAATTGAAAGCCGGGCCTGAAAAAGAGCTCGTCGATGACTATGTCTCGCGCTTGAACAAAGCCGGGCCGCAAATCGGTTTGAGATCATTAAAACTCGTGGATCTGGCCAGCGGCGGCGGGCTTGATGCAGAGGGTGAGCGAATTATTGCGGCCCTCCCCAAAGGCACCCCCGTTTTGCGCCTAGATGAGTTCGGATCAGCGCTAACGTCTGTAAAATTCGCAAAGCGGATCGAGCAACTGCGCGACGCGGGAACTCCGGAGCTCTGCTTTTTAATCGGCGGC
>JBCBGJ010000292.1:0-3781 GCA_038526925.1 Pseudomonadota bacterium | reverse complement strand
GGGTCTGCGGAAGGTCGGGTACATCGTTCAAGAAACCCCAATTCCAGTAGGCACGCGAATTGTTCTTGGACCGGCCAAAGACCTGAATGTGCAAACCACGTCGCTTTGCGTCGCTGACAAAGGCGTCCACCTCGTCATCTGAAAGGTGAGGCAGATTGAACTGCAAAGAGTCTGGGGCGCGTAGCTCTGCTGCATATGCGGCTGGCACTTTAACAGAATTTAGCGCTTGCAAGCGCTTAGCGACATGATCGTGGTTACGACGGCCATCAAGCACGCGCTGATCCAAATGCTCCAACTGCGCGCGGATCAAAACTGCCGAGAGTGTATTCAGCCGCAAGCCAAACATCGGCATGTTGTTCTGGACACGGGCCATAACGTCTGCCGGGATATCGTGGTGCTGCCACTTATCCTCGTAAGAGCCGTGCATCATTATCGCGCGGGCCATCAGCTCTGGGTCGTCAGTGACCATGATCCCGCCCTCTCCTGAATTCAGGAGTTTGTAGGACTGGAAAGAGTAACATCCGATTTTGCCCAAGGTTCCAATCTTGCGGCCATCCCATGTGGTTCCAAGGGAGTGGGCAGCATCCTCGACAACGGGAACGCCAGCCGCATCACAAGCGGCCATGATGGCGTCCATATCCGATGTGTGACCCCGCATATGGCTTATCAGGACGGCATCAACTTCCGGCAATTTCCGGCGAAAATCGTCCAGATCAATCCTGTAGTTCGACCCGCATTCGCACAAGACAGGCACACAATCCGCATGGACCACTGCGGAAGGCACTGCAACAAAGGTAAAGGCCGGGATCATCACCTTTGCGCCTGGCTGCAAGTCCAGCGCCATGAGCGAAAGGAACAACGCTGCTGAACACGACGAGACCGCCAAAGCATAACGACTGCCTATTTTGGTCGCGAATTCTCGCTCTAGCTGGGTAACGGGCGACTCTACGGTCGTGTAGCGATACAGGTCGCCATTGCCCAAAATCCGGTTGACCTCGGACATGGCGGACGGCGGAATTGGTTCTGCGGCAGTCACATCGGGCAGCTTGAATGCAGTTTTTTCGCTCATCCGTAAGCCTCCATGAGTTCGTCGCCGCCGATGAAATCAAGACCGCGTTGTTCGCCGTATTTGCGGGCATCTTCGTAGGTTGTCGAATGGCCGGTCTCTGCATCAATCATTTCGGAAGCGACAACCATCGGGAACAAGCCTTGATTGACCGCGAAGGCCAATATGAGTTCGGTATGCCCGTTTCTCTCCTTGAGCAGGCCCTTTGTGCCGACGATCAGAGGAATGTGCCCGGGCGCACGAAACAGGCGCGCGAAATCCTCGGCATCGCCCTCTTTTAACAGCGCGCAGAGTTCGCGAATTGTTCGAGCGGTCTCAACATGCGAGCAACCGGTTTTGTTTTCCCTGAAATCCAAGGTGATGGAAAAGCGAGGATCGAAGCCGGGTGTTGGTTTTGATAGCGCGCCGTAGATCGAATTGGGGTCGGCATACTTGGAAACAAAGTCCAAATACGTATCCAGACCCAATGTCTGACCCATTTCCCAACTGATATAAACAGTTAACGGCGCACCGGCATTGAGCCGCAAATCCGCAACTGCCTTCTCATCAATTTTCTCAGCGAGATAAATAAGATCGGTTTCAGCTTCTCGATCATCGAAATCATACAGAAGAATTGGTTTGCCTTCTGACAAACTACGGGCTGCGTTCTCGAACTTCTTCATATTTTCCCTTCTTCGCTGGCAACAGCATAGTTTGGTCTTCGGAATAAATATCCGAGCCGAACCAAATAGCTCACTACACGACTAAGTTGCAATGCGCTTGGGAGGTCTGTTGAGCGGCAGAGCGCTCAAAGGCGCAATACTGCCGGGATCGAAGATCCGATGCCCCATGCGATTGAAACCCGGACGAGCGGATCGCCGTGATTTGCATGACCATGTGAACGCGCCTGGGGGTGGCTCAGAGAGACACGCACTGGCGCCAATGTTCACAGGGAAGGCAGGGCAGGGTGTTCCGGGCGTAAGCCAGTCTGCCGGCTGAAGCCTGAAAAGCGCGGTGCGCCGTCCACAGGACGGGGCAGGGGCCCTAAAGCTGCTCTGTGCCCCGCATCTTCACCATCACCCGAATTCCATGCTGCACGGCAACCTCATCGTCGGGCCAGATTCTCGCTGCTTCACGCTAACACGCTCGCGCAAGATCGAAATGGATGCACTGCGCCAGCTCGTCGATCATGTCACCATGCGCGTCATACCGCACCACGCGGTAAGGATGATCGAAAATGCGACCCATGCGACAAGCCATAGATGTTCTGCATACGTTCTCGCAAGCCCAGACGTTCCGAAACTATCCACTCTCAAGACGCGCGGCTGCTTTCCACAGACCATCCATGGTGCCAAATTCTGCCTCGATGATGTCTGCGAGCGCCGCGTTCAGGGCATTTGCATCCGCGTCTTCTGGACCTTCAGTTGCGTCCAAGACAGGCACTATCCCGTCCGGTCCGACGAAAGATATGGTTGGTTCGCTGTCGGAACGTAGAGCCTCGGTGGTCTTGCAATAGCCAGGTATCTTCACACGGATATGGGTGTCCAGAAGTGACAGTTGCTCGTCGGTCAGCTCGGGATGCGCTTCACCAAGCCATTCCGGAAGATAAGGAATGTCTAAGAACGGACCGCCGCTCGTCAGTTCCCAAGTGGATTCTGCAATGCCACTGGCCGAAAAATTCCGGCTGCTCAACTGTTCTCGGAGGAATCGGTAAAAGTCATGATCTGCTCGAACACAGTATTCATCTTCTTCGACCAGCGACACCCGCGACCAATCTACATCTTCTTCGAGCAAACGAGGTATCCATAGGTTCGTGGCATTCATATCGTCGGATGGTTCGCAAATTGCCATTACTATCCCATCGGCGCGAGCCATGATCATTCCAAAGAACGTCTCATAGAAACCTTTCGATCTGGGAAGCATTCCGCGTCGCATCTGCTCCACTGTCGGAAGCCCAATGTAGGCCAACGATACACTGTCTGTGTGGGCTTGCTCTTCGTAATCTTGCGCAATTTCATTGGCGAGCTGCATCAACAAATCCAACCTCTCGACGGCTTTGTCGAGCAAGTCATCAGGCATTCGCATTTTTCCACTTTGCCACTTCTTTATAGTGTCTCGTCTGACAGAGAAAAATATTGCGGCGTCTGCCTGTGACAGGCCGAGTGCATGTATGACGCACGACGCTGTTGTGGGCCCCTTGAAGGGATAATCCGGAGGAAGTTCCAATGACATATAGTCGGACATGCAGTGTCCTTTCATTCAAGCTGAGCTTTGGATTTACAACCAATGACGGGGGTTAAGACCCCCGAGAGGCAACGCCAGCATATAATTGATACCTTGAAAATCAAGTTGCAATGGGGGCTGTCTGCCCCCGGCGCAACGCGCCTCCCCCGAGGATATTTGAGGCAAGATGAAAACCTGACTGAAACGGGTTAAGGTGCTGAAGTGATGCAAGGATGGGTGCGGAAAAATGTGTAATCTTTACTCGAACACCACGGCTGTTGAAGCCATGCGAAGGCTGTTCGACGTGGATGCTGCACGCGACCATTTGGGCAACGCGCAGCCGCGCCCAGGCATTCATCCGAAAGGGACCGCGCCAGTGGTCGCGCTCGATGATGACGGCAACCGTGAGCTGGTGGAGATGTCGTGGGGGTTTCGGACGCCGCAGGTGTCGAAACGCACCGGCAAACCCATCAAACCGGCGGCGTGGAACAATGCGCGGGATGACAAGCTGAT
>JBCBGJ010000291.1:0-3783 GCA_038526925.1 Pseudomonadota bacterium | reverse complement strand
GTCGATAGCGTCGATCAAAAGCAGCCACTCGTTAGATCGGCGGATGAGCTTCTTCCACGCCTCGCGAATGAAGAGCATTGCAATCGCGTTCGGCACCTCGTCATCGGGCAACAGTATGTCGAGAAATGACTCAAGTGCGCCGGCCGTATGCGTAAAGGCTCCGGGGGGTAATAGAGCTGCTGGCAGGTAGAGTGCGACGCCACCACTCTCCATCCAACCTTTGGCAATTTCCTGCAACGTACTCGTTTTTCCGTAGCCGAAACTTGCCGTTAGCAGGATGCGGGGCGAGATCCTGTAAGGACCGGTATTGGAAGGATTGACAGACTTCCGGAAGTCTTTGAGTTCGGTAAGTATGTGCTTAGAGGGATCAGCACCCAACTTCTGCTCATGTTCGAACGGCACGCCCGTAATGTAGTCAACGACTCCCATCGACCCACGAAATTCGGCAATGGACCTGTCCCGAAAGGCATTGACCCAACCAATGATGCGCTCCTTGGCCCGTTCAAGCAAAAACTGGGTCAGTTGGTCGAGGTCCAGTAGTCGTGTGCTTTGGCATTTTCCTGTGCGCTTCAGGCCGGCAAGAGCTGTTTCGACCTGGTTTCGATCATTCCGATCGGCGATTGGGCGATTGATTGTGAGCCAGTATTCTTTAACGTCTGGACCCTTTTGCGAAAACTTCTCGATCTCACCTAGCAGGGCGAACACCTGATCGCTTTCAAACGGCCTTTCGTATCCTTTGCATTGGATCGCAATTTCTACGGACTGGTCTGCATCCCGGTACACAAAGACATCGATGCCTTGGCGGTCCAATAGGCCCAAGCGACGCGATTGAGCTACCCGCTCTGATAGCACACCCATCAACGCTTCGACCTCATTGGCGAATGCGTCGCCGCTAAGCGCCATGAGTTTGTGCCGGGTTTTGCCAATCGTCATCGAATTAAGTGCCCCAACCGTCTTCGCGATACTTGAATTGAGGACCGTTGCGGCAACACTCGTTTCGCAATGGTGCTTATCATTTCCAACGAGCATCTTCACAACGAAATCTTGACAACTTCTATCGTATGATTAGGATGAGAACATCATATGGAGAATTCTTATGTTGGAACCGAACCAGAACGCCCCAGAACAAGGTATCGTGCAGCCCGTTGCGGAGGCAGACAAGATCGCAGCGATTGTCAAAGCCGTCGTACGTGCGGCAGATGCTTGGGATTTGTCCAATGCAGAAGCGGCTGCTCTGTTCGATGTGCCTAGTGCGACTTGGAGCCGAATGAAGGCGGGCACCTATAAGGGTGTTCTCGATCAAGACAAGGTCACGCGAGCGAGTCTATTGATCGGCCTCTTCAAAGGACTAAGGCTCCTGTTTAATGGTCCTTTGACATACGGATGGCCAAAGGCCGCAAACTCCGGTCCGGGGTTCAACGGCAAGAGTCCGGTTCAGATCATGTGCGCAGGTGGTATCCCAGCGATGGTGAAGGTTCGACAACACATCGATGCGCTTCGAGGCGGCGTGTGATCAGGGCCGCAGATCTTGAAGAAGTAGAGTTCACGGATCCAACGACGGTTCGTCTGATCTCGACAGCCTACATTGACGAGCCCGCGATGGGCCCATTGGCGGACGATGAGGAAGAACTGGCGATATTGGAAGACATCGAAGGTCTAACATCCGCACGTCGCTCGGTCACACTACCCTTACCTGGCGGCCTCGATCCGGACGAGCTTCTCACAGAAGCGGCCGGATACGGTTGGACCTATGTGAATGCTGCTTTTTGTTACACTAGGGCAACCGGCAATCGGTTTAATGGACCTGAGCGTGGTGCATGGTACGCAAGCTACGGAGCAGACTCAGTTGACACCGCTCAGGCCGAGGTAACCTGGCATCTGACGCGCGAGCTTGAGGCGACGGGCATCTTTGTGAACATCACGACTTACCGGGAGTTGCTCGCAGGATTTACGACACGGTTGCACCTTCTCGATGGCGTTGGAGGGGGCGATGTTTTGAGCCCGGATACATCGGTGGCCTATCCGATCGGTCAGACGCTTGCGCAAGATATTCTTGGTTCGGGTGGAAACGGGCTGCTCTATCCTTCCGCGAGATATCGTGGCGGACACTGCTTGGTCGCTATGCGCCCGCACTTGGTACAGAATGTGCGCCAAGGTGATACATGGATTTTCGAGTGGGCGGGACAGTCCACTCCATTGATCACTCGGGCGTAGTGGCATCGGTCACCGTGGGGCCGGCGGAAAGCAGACCTTAGCTGCGAGTGCAAGTCAAATGGTTCAGGTCCCGAAAGCTGCCCTTCGATGCGGTGAGCACTGAAAGGATGGGCTTGAGCGACAATACTCCGGGAGTGCTTTTCTCGACGTGTTTGTCAGATATGATCAAACTGGTAGCCAAGTGTGCTGATGGAGTGCCAGAGGCCATCATAAAACCGACCGTTGAAAAACTTGGTCCGATAGTCTTGGAGTGGAAGACTGTCGTTTCAGTAGTGAAGTCGGCTTAGTCTGGTTAGAAAGAGTCTTTCGTAGCGGACTTAAGGTGCGTCGAATGCGATGATTCCTACAGCCAGACTACCTATCATCACGTATCGTTGGTTACCGTACGTGCAACCAAATCTCGAAACCAAGTCAAGAGCGGCGAACGATTTGCGCCACGCCCCCAGACTAATTTTGCTTGAACGGTAGGCACTTCAATCGGCAGGTCAAATTTGGCAACTAATTCTTCCTTTGCTCCGATTTCGGCAAGACTTCTTGGAACAACAGCGATGAAATCAGTAAGCGAGACTAAAGGTGGCACAGAGGCAAGGTTGGAAACGCTAACGGCAATATCCAAAGACTTGTCTACGTCACTGAGCGCTGTCTCGATAACCCCAGTCCCGCCGAACCTATGGCACACAGCGATGTGCCTGAACGCAAAGAATGTTTCTAGTGTGATTGGCGCAGAAAGGATCGGATGCCCGAAACGGGCTATTCCATCAAACGCTTCCTCAAAGAGTTCACAGTATTCAAAACGTTTTGGAACATCTGCAGCCGCCGCGATAGCAAAATCGGCCAGGCCAGCATCGAGGTCCTGCTCGAATGCTTCTTTGACAAGAGGGCGGGTCCGCAACCCCAGTTGCGGCGCTTCCCGCGCCAAGGCTTTAATTATGAGTGGTAGAACCGTGAATTCTATAAGATCGTTTGTCAGGAGAGTTATCGTCCCCTCGGCGTTGTGCGGCGTGAACGGGGCTCCGTTTACATTCAGTGCTTTTTCCGCGGCAAAGATCGAGGCTTTTACGTGCTCAGAAGCCTCTAAAGCCACGGCTGTCGGAACCATTCCGTTAGGTGTTCGGACGAAAAGTTCATCTGCAAACAAGTCGCGAAGCCGAGAAAGCGCATTGCTCACCGAGGGCTGCGTGAGCCCGATACGTTTGCCTGCGCCCGTCACGCTACGCTCGGTCATCACAGCGTCGAAAACCAACAATAAGTTCAGATCGGCCGTACGAACATTTTTCATATGAATATTCTATATTGCAAATATCAATTGGGTCAATGACCCGAGCAGATGGTAGTTAGGGCTAGTGCAGACAAGGTCAAGGAAGCCAACGATGTTCGCAAGGCGCCGATTTCCAAGAAGTATGTTCCTCGCCTCAGCAGCGCTCATTGCCGCAAGCTTGACCGTCGCCACCCCAGCCTCCGCGGAAGACGCGACCGTAACTTGGGAAAAGTTCTCATACGAGCCCTATCCTCTTGCACGGATTTCAGAAGATGTGGATCGCTACCCCATGGCGACGCCACAAACTCAAA
>JBCBGJ010000290.1:0-3788 GCA_038526925.1 Pseudomonadota bacterium | reverse complement strand
GATATTCTCTTTCAACAAGCCTTCGCGCATCATCAGTCCGAGATTCTTCCGGGCACGGCGCCAAGGGGCGTCGGCTGATTTGTAGACGATATGACGAAGATCATTGAGGCGACCTGGCCCGGCAGGCTTGCCTGCTTTGACCCAGTCTTCACGGCTCAATCCGCCCTTCCAGGCTTTCGTCGTGAATCCGAGGATTTCGACTTTAACGCCGCACCGCTCCAGCGTCCGCGCGAGAATGTCGGCGCAGAGGGCTGCAACCATGATCGGACGACCACGCATCGAACCAGAATTATCCAGCAGCAGCGTCACGACCGTATCACGGAAATTGCTATCATCTTCCTGTTTGAAACTGAGCGGTGCGGTTGGATCTGTGATCACACGGGTCAAACGTGCGGTATCGAGCACGCCCTCTTCTAGGTCGAACGACCAAGACCGGTTCTGCTGCGCCATCAGGCGGCGCTGCAGCTTGTTCGCAAGCTTCGACACCGCGCCCTGCAGACTATCCAACTGGTGGTCGAGATATGCTCTTAAACGGGTGAGTTCTTCTGGATCGCAAAGGTCGGCGGCTTGTGCGACTTCATCATTCGCCGTGGTGAAAGCTTTGTACTGGAAGCGCTGCGCATCGTCGCCTTCCCGGAAATTCGGGCGCAGCGGTTTGGTCCCATCATCAGTGTCTTCAGGATTGTCTTCGGCGTCCATATCGACATCGGCGTCTACAGAAACATTGGTTTCCTCGCCTTCCATGTCTTCGGTTTCGCCGGCCTCAACCTCTTCCATCGTGGCGCCTTCGGTCTCTTCACCCGACTCGCCATCCTCAGAAGAGTTCTCCTGATTATTCTGGTCCGTTTCTTCTTGAGATTCTTCGTCCTGTTCGCCCTGATCGTCGCTGACCTCATCGCCTTTGGTGAGGTCGCGGATCAACTCTTGAATCGTTTTCGCAAAGGCTTCTTGATCGTGCAGCTGATCGACCAGCTTTTCGAGCGTGTTGGTGCCGCGCGTATTGACCTCGTCGCGCCATAGCGAGGCAATACCTTCCGCTTCGGCTGGCAAAGCGCGCCCGGTTAGGCGTTCGCGGAGCAGGAATTCGACGGCAGGCGCGAGCGGGGCTTCCTGGCGGTCTTCCATTCGGGAATAGCCAGCTTTCTCACATCGCGCAGACAGAGCTGCATCGAGATTGTCCGCTGTACCATCCATGGCGCGAGCGCCGATACTCTCAATCCGCGCGCGCTCCGCGGCTTCATAGACTTGGCGGCCGACTTCGCTGCTCGGACGAAGCCGGGCATGCGAGGCCGCATCATGGTGGGCCATACGGAGCGCCGTGGCGTCGGCCTCCCCGCGCGCTTGTGCGGCGAGTTCTGGCGCCAGATCTTTCGGCGGCGGCGGCAAAACGATCCGTTCGGCCTCTGCGCGCGGACCATCGCCCGCGAACGATACTTCGACATCCCGCGTTTGGCTCATCGCTTTCGCGGTTGTGGCCAAGGCTTGTTTAAACAGCTCGTAGGGGGCGTCGTCAGTTTTACTCATCCGCGTCACTTAGCGCGCGCGATGCGATTTGCGAAGACGAATTCAGATCTGAGTGCTGTTTGTCACAGGCTTCGGCCGATTAGGCCTCTTGCAGCGCCGGAGCGCTCAGACCGGAATTGTCAGATGATGTTTCCGGTTTTGCCGCCAGCTCAAACCAAACGCGCCGACCAATGATGACGCTTGCAGCGATCATCACCAAGAATGGCACGGAGACACCGGCAGACCATTCAGGTCCGGGAAGGGACACTGAAAGGACGAACAGGATCGCTGCAGTTTCGCGCTCATGCGCCAGCCACCCTTTGCGATATCCATGTTCAAGCGCGAACCAAACCGCGGGCAGTATCAAGGCGAGCTCATAATACCAGGAATATGGTGTCACGAGCAGCGTTGCCGTGGCCAAAACCGCATAACGCCATCGTGGATCGTCGGTCTTTCGACAGGTCCAAAACACCGCCACCGCAGCGCCAACAGCCCCGATCGCGGTGATCCCATAGGCAACGCCTTGCGGCAGCAGCGCAAAATTGCTCGCGGCGTAGATATTCAGCATTCTGTTATAAGGCATGACGCCTTCACTGACCAAATCAGAAACCAGGCCAATACGTTCAAAGAAAGCGATCCAAACATCGACCCCGAGCAGCGCTACTGAGCTGAGCCAAAGCGTCAGGCTAAATATAGCTGCCGATACGAAGGCGCGCCAATGCCCGCCCGCGATAAAGACCAGAGGCAGAAGTATGCCGAGCTGCGGCTTGATCGTCAGCAGACCAGCTGCCAGCCCCGCGAGGATCGGCCGAGACTTTGCCCAGAACACAGCCAGAAGCATGAGACTCGCCATAAACAGCGCAATCTGTCCGGTAATAAAGGCTAGAAAAATCGGGCTCGTGAGAAGCAAGGCGATAATCGCGCGCCGATCAACGTTCGCGACCGTCAATGATCCTGCGAGCGCCGCAACGCCGAGCCCAAACCATGTCATGTATGCGATCGGAAATGGGAGCAGACCAATGGGGCTGAAGACCAATCCAGCATGCGGTGGATATTGCCAGGTCAAGCGCTCCAAAGCCCCTTCAGGGCGGTAGTGAAGCATCGCGTCATGCATGCCATCACCGATATAAAGAGAGACCATATTGCCATCGAGGATAGCCTTCGCCGCCGGCCAGAAAACCACGAAATCGCCAGCATAAGTGAAGGTTTCAGACGGCCAGAACAGCAGCTTGCAGTACAGCAAATACTGAATGCTCGCCATCAATAGGACGAATAGCAAAGCGGGCTTTGGTTGGAGATACTTATCCAGCATGATCGAGCCTATGGTCTTACGCAGAACCGCCAACCATAGGCTTTAGTGGATAAATATTCGTGAAAAGCGCTGTGTTTCCAGCGATCGTGCCTTACGCGACCCGCACCATTAGGGCGCTTTCCGGCAGTTCCTCGGCAAAGCAACGCTGATACATCTCCGCCACCAGAGGGCGTTCCAGCTCGTCACATTTATTCAGGAACGTCATCCGGAACGCATGTCCCAGGTCCTTAAAGATCGCAAAGTTCTCAGCCCAGGTGATTACCGTTCGCGGGCTCATAACAGTAGATAGATCGCCGTTCATAAAAGCGTTCCGCGTCAAATCTGCGAGCGTCACCATTTTGCCGAGCGTTTCCTTATCAACGTCGCCCGCTTTGGTCGCGACGATCTCAACCTCAGCGTCGTGCTCAAGATAGTTCAGCGTCGTAACAATGCTCCAACGGTCCATTTGACCTTGGTTCAGCTGCTGCGTGCCGTGATAAAGTCCGGTCGTATCGCCAAGTCCAACGGTGTTGGTTGTCGCGAAGAGGCGGAAATATGGGTTTGGTTCGATGACGCGGTTTTGGTCCAGCAGGGTGAGTTTCCCGCTCGCTTCCAGAACGCGCTGGATCACAAACATAACATCCGGACGGCCCGCATCATATTCGTCAAAGGTGATCGCGACCGGGCGCTGCAAGGCCCATGGCAGGATCCCTTCGCGGAATTCAGTGACTTGAGCGCCCTCTTTCAAAACAATGGCATCCTTACCGACCATATCGATCCGTGAGACGTGGCTGTCCAAGTTCACGCGGATCATCGGCCAGTTCAGGCGCGCCGCGATTTGCTCAATGTGGGTCGATTTACCGGTGCCGTGATAGCCCTGGACCATCACGCGGCGATTGTGCTCAAACCCCGCCAGAAGCGCCATCGTGGTCTGCGGGTCGAAGCGATAGGATTCATCAATCGCAGGCACATATTCTGTGCGATCCTTGAAGCC